>NZ_JABWRA010000030.1:0-79269 GCF_014268705.1 Pseudomonas sp. SWRI179
CGCGAAAGCGGTGTGTCAGTTAACATCAATGTCGCCTGACACACCGCTTTCGCGAGCAAGCCCGCTCCCACATTTGTTATGCGGTGTTATTGAAAGCCGTTCTGCCGCCACGCCTCATAAACCGCCACCGCCACGGTATTGGACAGGTTCAGGCTGCGGCAGCCTTCGCGCATCGGCAGGCGCAGGCGCTGCTCGGCGGGCAGGGCGTCCAACACGTCAGCCGGCAGGCCACGGCTTTCCGGGCCGAACAGGAACGCATCACCGGCAACGAAGCTGGCGTCATGGAACGGCCGCGAACCCTTGGTGGTAAAGGCGAACAGACGCGGATGCCCGAGGCTCTCCAGGCAACTGGCGAGGTCGGCGTGACGCTGCAAGGTGGCATACTCGTGGTAGTCGAGGCCGGCCCGGCGCAAGCGCTTGTCGTCCATGTCGAAGCCCAGCGGTTCGATCAAATGCAGGTGGCAGCCGCTGTTGGCGCACAGCCTGATGACGTTGCCGGTATTGGGCGGTATTTCCGGTTGAAAAAGGATGACGTGAAACATGCACGGCTCCGCAGATAAAGATGAGCGGCATTCTACGCCGCAAACCGACCGACGTTCGAAGCTAATGCCTCGGGTGATGGGTTCGTTGGCGATCGTCGGCATGATGGTGGGGCTGATGATCGGGCGCCTGACCACGCCCGACCCGAGCGCGTTGCAACAGGTCGAAGTGACAGACGGGGTGCTGGTGGCCTGGTTCAACAATGAACCCAAGCTCCATGGGGAAATCGTCGACGGCTCGGTGGCGCTGCTGTTCCAGGCAGAAGGCCGGCCGCAGAAGGGCCAGTTGAAAGTCAACGGCAAGGACGTGAACTGGCGGGTGCGTTTGAGTGACAAGGGGTTGTTGCTGACGCTGGTGGCGGCGCGTCCGTTGCGAGGGGAGTGGACCGGCAGCGAAGTCGATGATCGCTGGCGGCTGGAGGTCCGTCTCCAGGAGCAATAAAAGAGGGAATCCCCGGCCTGCCTGTACCAAGGTCCCCGAAACTGGGTAGTGATCTAGCTATTGCAGGGGGCGTGCCAGTTTTAAATGGTTTGTCACAAAAAGACCGCTGGTGATGCGAAAAGCCCCGTATTCCGGGGCTTTTGTTTTTATTTGTGCGGTTTTTTTCGAACGGGGTCGATGGGGTTTGGCTCGTTGTGTATGCGCAATTGCGGTTCGCAGTGCATTGATGCGGTGCACAAAGATCCAATGTGGGAGCGGGCTTGCTCGCGAAAGCGGTGTTTCAGGCGACATTGATGTCAACTGACACACCGCTTTCGCGAGCAAGCCCGCTCCCACAGGGTTAAAGGCCGATCAGCCCTCATCCCCATCATCATCATCCCCTCCATCGACCTTCATCCCCAATTCCTTGATCTTGCGGGTCAAGGTATTGCGGCCCCAGCCCAGTAGCACGGCGGCGTCGCGGCGGCGGCCGGCGGTGTGCTTGAGGGCGGTTTCGATCATGATCCGCTCGAAGCTGGGCACGGCACTGTCCAACAGGCTCGACTGGCCACGGGCGAGGGCCTGGTCGGCCCACTGGCGCAGGGCTTGTTCCCAGTTGGTCACCGGGGCCGAATCCTGCGGCAGGCTCAACAGCTCCGGCGGCAGGTCGCTGATGTGCACTTCGCGACCCGAAGCCATCACCGTGATCCAGCGGCAGGTGTTCTCCAACTGGCGCACGTTGCCCGGCCACGGCAGGTTCTTGAGGTATTCCTCGGTTTCGCTCTTGAGCAGCTTGGGCTCGACCGCCAGTTCCTGGGCCGCGCGGCTGAGGAAGTGCCGGGCCAGGGTCGGGATGTCTTCACGACGGTCCGCCAGGCGCGGGATATGGATGCGGATCACGTTCAGGCGATGGAACAAGTCCTCACGGAATTTGCCGGCGTGTACCAGGGTTTCCAGGTTCTGGTGGGTCGCGGCTATGATGCGCACATCGACTTTGACCGGCGTATGGCCGCCGACCCGATAGAACTCGCCATCGGCCAATACGCGCAGCAGGCGGGTCTGGGTGTCAGCCGGCATGTCGCCGATTTCATCGAGGAACAGCGTGCCGCCGTCGGCTTGCTCGAAGCGCCCGCGGCGCAGGTTGGCCGCGCCGGTGAACGCGCCTTTCTCATGGCCGAACAGTTCGGACTCCATCAGGTCCTTGGGAATCGCCGCCATGTTCAACGCGATGAACGGCGACGCCGCCCGTGGGCTGTGGCGGTGCAGGGCGTGGGCCACCAGTTCTTTACCAGTGCCCGACTCGCCGTTGATCAGCACGGTGATGTTGGAGTGGCTCAAGCGCCCGATGGCGCGAAACACTTCCTGCATCGCCGGCGCTTCGCCGATGATTTCCGGGGTGCGGGCCAAGGCCGGCACTTCTTCCAGGCCCTGTTGCTCCTGGGCGTGCTGGTTGGCGCGCTTGACCAGCGACACCGCTTCGTCGACGTCGAATGGCTTGGGCAGGTATTCAAAAGCGCCGCCCTGGTAGGACGCCACGGCGCTGTCCAGGTCGGAATGGGCGGTCATGATGATCACCGGCAGGCGCGGATGCTGTTCGCGAATCCGCGCCAACAGATCGAGGCCGCTGGCGCCCGGCATGCGGATGTCGGAAATGATGACGTCCGGTTGCTGACGCGCCAGGCGACTCATCACCCCATCGGCGCTGTCGAAGCTCTGGGTGGTCATGCCTTCCTGTTGCAAGGCTTTCTCCAGGACCCAACGGATAGAACGGTCGTCATCGACGATCCACACGGTTTCACTACGGCTCATGTCGATGTGGCTCCTTGTTCCAGTGGCAGGAAGATCGAGAAGGTGGTGTGGCCGGGGTGGCTCTCACATTCGATCAAGCCCTGATGCTGACTGATGATGTTCTGGGTAATGGCCAGGCCCAGCCCGGTACCGTCCGGACGGCCGCTGACCATGGGGAAAAAGATGGTTTCCTGCAGCTCGGCTGGGATGCCCGGGCCGTTGTCGATGATTTCGATCTTGGTCACCAGGCGATGGCGCACATGGCCGATGGTGAACTGGCGCATGGCGCGGGTCCGCAGGCTGATGCGGCCCAGGCGCAGTTCGTTCTGGCTGCTGATGGCCTGCATCGCGTTACGCACGATGTTCAGTACGGCCTGGATCATTTGTTCGCGGTCGATCAAGACATCGGGAATGCTCGGGTCATAGTCGCGCACCAAGGTGATGCAGCCCTGGCTTTCGGCTTCCACCAGGCTGCCGACGCGCTCCAGCACTTCATGGACGTTGCACAGCGCCAGGGATGGCAGCTTGTTCGAACCCAGCATGCGGTCCACCAGGTTCCGCAGGCGGTCGGCTTCCTCGATGATGACGTTGGTGTAGTCCTTGAGGCTTTCTTCCGGCAGTTCGCGGGCGAGCAACTGCGCCGCGCCACGTATCCCGCCGAGGGGGTTCTTGATTTCATGGGCGAGACCGCGCACCAGCATCTTGCTGGTTTCCTGCTTGGACAATTGCGCCTCTTCCTTGGTGATGCGCAGCAGTCGATCACGGGGATGGACTTCCAGCAGCAGCAAAGTGGCACCGTTGTTCAGGATCGGCGTGACGGCGTAATCCACGGTCAGGGTCTGGCCGGTCAGGGCGGTGAGCATTGCTTCACGCTTGGTGAACGGGTGGGCCTGCTCCACCGCTTGGCGCAGGGAGTTGAGCGCTTCGGCGGATTCGGTGAATAACTCGCTGATGAACTGCCCGTGACTGCGCTGGCCGCTGACGGCCAGGAGCATCTCCGCCGCCGGGTTCATATACTCGAGGCGCAATTCGGCGTCGAGCAGGATGGTCGCGGTGGTGAGGTTGTCGAGCAGCAAGCGGTGTAGTGCGTCGCTAATGGTCATCAGGACCTCTTTTGGAGCGTAGCAACTGGGGACCGATCCCAAATTGCGCGCGCGATTAATGCGCTGTTGCGAGGAAAATGCAAAAACCAAACCAAGGCTCCGAAAAGAAGCGTTTAGAGCCTCAAAAGGGTGTTTTTCGGTCGGTTGCGTGGCGTTCTGCCAGCTTTTTCGGGTACTTTCGAACCAAAATGGGTTTTGGAACTGGGTATCGTGCAAGCTGTTGCACCAATATAGTGCGTCGGTGTGGGCGGTGTTAGAAGAACGGCAAGATGCTGCTTTTTTCTTCTTCAGGTTTTTCGGCGAGAGGGCACTCGGGCCGTTGACCGTAGTCGGCCGTGGCGCAGGGCTTGATGCGGCGCTTTTGCGCCAGGGACATGCGCTGCATGTGGAAGGGCTGGTTGGCGGTGCGCTCGACGATGCGGTCCTGCTCGTCGAGGATTTCGACCGCCAGGTGATGAGTGCCTCGATCGATATTACTCAAGGCGAATACCGGGCTCGGCCCCGGCGCGCCCGTCGGCTGGCCGTCGAGCAACAGCCGGTAGCGGTGGCCTTTTTTCAGGCCGGGCTCGCTGGTGACGCTGACGATCAGTTCGCCTGCGGTGCTGCGTATCGTCGCGTCCGGCTCGGGTATCAACAGCCGGAGCATTTCGTAATGGAACAGCGGCTCGGGCCGGGCTTCGGCCGCAGGCGCCGAGGGTGTGCTCGCGGGCGGCGTCGGCATCCGGTTGCCGGGTGACACTTGGACTTTCTTTGCGTTGCCAGGGCGCGGCTGATCGGTGAACACGCGATTACCCTGGGCATCGATGTAGGTGTAGACCTGCGCCACCCCGGGCAGCGCCGCCAATGCCAGGCCAAGGGCGAGCCACCAGCGGATCATGGTCGGTGCACCCGTTGCACGGTGAACGTGACGGTTTCGCTTTGCTGCACAAGGTTCTCTCCGTCGATGACCTGAACCGCCAGGCTGTGTTCGCCCCGATCGATATTCATCAATTGCAGGCGCGGCACGTTGCTCGGCTGGCCGTAGGGCTGCCCGTCCAGCAGCAAACGGAACAGATGGGGGCTGCGCAGGCGCGGTTGGGTACGCACGCCCACGGTGAAGGTGCCGTTGTTGGCTCGCAGGGCCTCCTCGGTGGGGATGTCGATCAGTTCCAGGATCTCATAGGCATTGCGCGGCTCGTCGCTGTTCGCGGGGGCTGGTGGCGTGTCCGGGCTGGTCGGGGATTGACGTTCGATGCTGTTGAGCGGCGGCAACTCCACCGTCTGCGCCGGTACGCCTTGGGGTGGCTGGTTGCTGTAGGCGGTGTTGCCCTCGGCGTCGGTGTACTTGTAGATCTGCGCGGCGGCGGGCAGTGCCAGCAGCAACAGGATGATTGAAAAACCGCGACCCATGGGAAATCGACCGAAAACCAAAGTGATGGATGCAGCATAGGCCAGGGCGGATGGTTGGCCCAGTGTTGTGTTCACAGCAAATCCCCTGTGGGAGCGGGCTTGCTCGCGAAGGCGGTGTGTCAGTCGCTGAGATATTGAATGTGCCGTCCCCTTCGCGAGCAAGCCCGCTCCCACAGGAATCAGTTGTGAGCACACCTCTTGTACTCAATGCAAAACCCCTGTGGGAGCTCGCTCCCATAGGGGAAGGGAGGTGGCTCAGGATTTCGGGGAGATACACAGTCCGCCGGTTGCCCGGATCAAGGCGAGCCTGTGTATGGGGTGCTGTTTGTTGTGGTGGGTGGCTTGGGCCAGCCATTGCGGGCAGTGCGGGTCGGTGCGGTAGGGGGCGAAATCGGCCAGTTGTTGCAGCAGGCGTTTTTGCAGTCGATCAAGTTGTGGGCGGATCTCGCCTACCAAGTCCGGGCGTGGCAGGTCCGGGGCCTTGCCGTCCAGGGCCCAGTCGGACAAGTTGATGTATTGCACCATCTTGTTGGCTTCTATCTGGGCGGCGAAAAACGCTTCCACGGTTTCACCACTCAGCTTGTAGGCCGGCGCCTGGGCAACGGCGGCGGCAATGACTTCACGCTCGCGCTGACGGTCCTCTACAGGTTTGCCACTGTCCCATTTGCTCAACGCTACCTGGTCGGCGATGGCCAGGCGTTCGCCAATGGCGTTGAGCAGCGGGGTGAGGTCGTCAGGGGCGGGGGTCGAGGCGGCTTCGGCGGTGGTAGCCAGCAGCGCGGCAGACAGGGCAAGGCAGAGCTTGAAGCGCAACGTCATGGTCAGTCTCGTCTTCTGTGGGGAGCGACGAGGCATCATGCACTTAACCTGCACCCATAAAAAAGGCCTCCCGAAGGAGGCCTCTCTTTAGTTCACGCCGTGCGTGGCGGCGCTTACTGGATCAGCAGCTGTAGTACAGCTCATATTCCAGTGGGTGTACGAAGGTGCGAACCTTGATTTCTTCTTCGCTTTTCAGCGCGATGTAAGCGTCGATGAAGTCATCGCTGAATACGCCGCCCTTGGTCAGGAATGCACGGCCCTTGTCCAGCTCTTCCAGGGCTTCTTTCAGGCTGCCACAGACCTGTGGGATTTCCTTGGCCTCTTCAGGCGGCAGGTCATACAGGTTTTTGTCAGCGGCATCGCCAGGGTGGATCTTGTTCTGGATACCATCCAGGCCGGCCATCATCAGTGCAGCGAAGGCCAGGTACGGGTTGGCAGCCGGATCCGGGAAGCGTGCTTCGATACGGCGGGCTTTAGGGCTGTTCACGTAAGGAATACGGATCGAGGCGGAACGGTTGCGAGCCGAGTAGGCCAGCATGACCGGAGCTTCGAAGCCTGGGACCAGACGCTTGTAGGAGTTGGTCGACGGGTTGGTGAAGCCGTTCAGGGCCTTACCGTGCTTGATGATACCGCCGATGAAGTACAGGGCAGTGTCCGACAGGCCGGCATAGCCTTCGCCTGCGAAGGTGTTCTTGCCGTCCTTGGAGATCGACATGTGGACGTGCATGCCCGAACCGTTGTCGCCGTACAGAGGCTTCGGCATGAAGGTCGCGGTGCGGCCGTAGGCGTCAGCCACGTTGTGCACGCAGTACTTGAGGGTCTGAACTTCGTCAGCCTTCTTGACCAGCGTGTTGAATTTCACGCCGATTTCGTTCTGGCCGGCAGTCGCCACTTCGTGGTGGTGAACTTCGACGGTCTGGCCCATTTCTTCCAGTGCGTTGCACATGGAGGTACGGATCTCGTGGTCGAAGTCGAACGGTGGAACCGGGAAGTAACCGCCCTTGATACCTGGGCGGTGGCCTTTGTTGCCGCCTTCCACGTCCTGGTCGGACATCCACGAACCTTGTTCGGAGAAGATCTTGAACATCGAGCCGGAGATGTCGGACTTGAACTTGACCGAGTCGAAGATGAAGAACTCAGGCTCAGGACCGAAGAAAGCGGTGTCGCCGATACCGGTGGACTTCAGGTATTCCTCGGCACGGTGGGCGATGGCGCGTGGGTCGCGGTCATAGCCTTGCATGGTCGAAGGTTCGATGATGTCGCAGACCAGGATCAGGGTCGGCTCTTCGGTGAACGGGTCCAGGACGGCGGTTTCGTCGTCCGGCATCAGGATCATGTCGGAGGCTTCGATGCCTTTCCAGCCAGAGATGGAGGAACCGTCGAACATCTTGCCGATTTCGAAGAATTCGTCGTCCAGCGCATCACGGGCCGGCATGGTCACGTGATGTTGAGTGCCTTTGGTGTCAGTGAAGCGCAGATCAATCCACTTGACGTCATGATCTTTGATGAGTTGAACCGACTTCGACATATGTCCTCCGGGTGGCTTCGGGCGGGTAGTGGAGTGCCCTTAGATATGGGTGATGCCGGCGCGAATACTCTGCCAAGGCAACCTGCCTCACAAGGGAGCAAATTGCATGCCAGTGCCCCACCATGGGTTTTTTGCACCAAATCCACGCTTTTAAAGGCGTAAATCACAGATTGTCAGACAATAACGCACTGCAATGTGGCGCCGTCAATCGATAACGACCTGTTTTGGTGCATGCAAAACCATCTGCACAGAAACTGGTTAAACCTTGAGCAATTTCCGCTATAATCCGCGCCCCCCTTTTTCGGCTGGCCGTTCGCGCGCTGTTTTCATGAAACTAATCGTAAAAGTCTTCCCCGAGATCACCATCAAGAGCCGCCCGGTACGGATGCGTTTCATCCGCCAGTTGGCCAAGAACATCCGTGCCGTGCTCCGAGACCTGGACCCGGCTGTGGTGGTGAATGGCGTGTGGGACAACCTCGAGCTGGAAACCCGTGTCAGCGAACCCAAGGTCCTCAAGGAAATGACCGAGCGCCTGAGCTGCATGCCGGGCATCGCGCATTTCCTGCAAGTCGATGAATACCCGTTGGGTGATTTCGACGACATCCTTGCCAAGTGCATGCTTCATTATGGTGACGCACTGACCGGCAAGATCTTTTCGGTGCGTTGCAAGCGTGCGGGCAAGCATGCGTTCAGCTCGATGGATGTGGAGAAGTACGTCGGCAGCCAGTTGCGCCGGCAGTGCGGCGCGGCCGGTATTTCGTTGAAAGACCCGGAAATCGAAGTCCGCATCGAAATTCGCGACCAGCGGCTGTTCGTGATCCACAGCCAGCACAACAGCATCGGCGGTTATCCGCTGGGTTCGCTGGAGCAGACCCTGGTGCTGATGTCCGGTGGCTTCGACTCCACGGTAGCCGCCTACCAGATCATGCGTCGCGGATTGATGAGCCATTTCTGCTTCTTCAACCTGGGCGGGCGCGCCCATGAATTGGGCGTAATGGAAGTGGCGCACTTCATCTGGAAGAAGTACGGCAGCTCCCAACGCGTGTTATTTGTGAGTGTGCCGTTCGAGGAAGTCCTGGGCGAGATTCTCGGCAAAGTCGATAACAGTCATATGGGCGTCATTTTGAAGCGTATGATGTTGCGTGCCGCGTCGAGCATTGCCGACCGCCTGCAAATCGATGCACTGGTGACCGGCGAGGCGATTTCCCAGGTGTCGAGCCAGACGTTGCCGAACCTGTCGGTGATCGACTGCGTGACCGAGAAGCTGGTCTTGCGGCCGCTGATCGCCAGCCACAAGCAGGACATCATCGACCAGGCCAACGAAATCGGCACCGCCGAGTTTGCCCGGCATATGCCTGAGTACTGCGGCGTCATCTCGGTCAATCCGAAGACGGCGGCCAAGCGCGGGCGGGTAGAGCACGAAGAGAAAGAATTCGACATGGCGGTGCTCGAGCGAGCGCTCGAAAACGCCAGGCTGGTGCCGATCGATCGAGTCATCGATGAGTTGGGCCAGGATGTTCAAATTGAAGAAGTCGGCGAAGCACTGGCCGGTCAGATCATCATCGACATCCGCCACCCGGATGACGCTGAAGACGACCCGCTGAGTGTCGCCGGCATCGAGGTAAAAACGATGCCGTTCTATGCAGTGAACGCGCGTTTCAAGGAACTGGACCCTACTCGCCAGTACCTGCTCTATTGCGACAAAGGCGTGATGAGTCGCCTGCATGCCCACCATTTGCTCAGTGAGGGGCATGCCAATGTGCGCGTTTATCGACCGAGCTAAGTGCCCGGGGCTGTTTGCCTGTGGCCTGCGTCACCGGCCCCCCGACGCCGCCGACACGCTGTAACTGTCGGACTCTACTGTAAATCGCTGCCACGACCTGTCAGCACACCGAATCCTCTGATCGAGATACACAAGTGATCGAAAATCTACGCAACATCGCCATCATTGCTCACGTTGACCATGGTAAGACCACCCTGGTAGACAAACTCTTGCGTCAATCCGGCACCCTGGAGCGCAACGAGCTCAACGACGAGCGCGTGATGGACTCCAACGACCAGGAAAAAGAGCGCGGTATTACCATCCTGGCAAAAAACACCGCCATCAACTGGAACGGCTACCACATCAACATCGTGGACACCCCGGGCCACGCCGACTTCGGTGGTGAAGTAGAGCGCGTGATGTCGATGGTTGACTCCGTACTGCTGCTGGTTGACGCTCAAGACGGCCCTATGCCGCAAACCCGTTTCGTGACCAAGAAGGCGTTCGAAGCCGGCCTGCGTCCGATCGTGTGCATCAACAAGGTTGACCGTCCAGGCGCGCGTCCAGACTGGGTTCTGGACCAGATCTTCGACCTGTTCGACAACCTGGGTGCCACCGAAGAACAGCTGGACTTCAAAGTCGTCTACGCCTCGGCCCTGAACGGCATTGCCGGTCTGGACCACACCGAAATGGCCGAAGACATGACCCCGCTGTACCAGTCGATCGTCGACAACGTACCTGCGCCGAAAGTCGACCGTGACGGTCCGTTCCAGATGCAAATCTCGGCACTGGACTACAACAGCTTCCTGGGTGTTATCGGTGTTGGCCGTATCGCTCGTGGTCGCGTCAAGCCGAACACTCCGGTCGTGGCTGTCGGCGCCGACGGCAAGCGCCGCAACGGTCGTATCCTGAAGCTGATGGGTCACCACGGCCTGCACCGTGTAGACGTTGAAGAAGCAGCCGCCGGTGACATCGTCTGCATCAGCGGCATGGACTCGCTGTTCATCTCCGACACCCTGTGCCACCCGGACACCGTTGAAGCGATGAAGCCGTTGACCGTCGACGAGCCAACCGTTTCCATGACCTTCCAGGTCAACGACTCGCCGTTCTGCGGTAAAGAAGGCAAGTTCGTGACGTCCCGTAACATCAAGGAACGTCTGGACAAAGAGCTGCTGTACAACGTTGCACTGCGCGTTGAAGAAGGCGACTCGGCTGACAAGTTCAAGGTCTCCGGCCGTGGCGAGCTGCACCTCTCGGTGCTGATCGAAACCATGCGTCGCGAAGGCTTCGAAATGGCTGTAGGCCGTCCGGAAGTGATCATCCGTCTGGTTGACGGCGTGAAGCACGAACCGTTCGAAAACGTCACCATCGACCTGCCGGAAGAATCCCAAGGCAAGGTGATGGAAGAGATGGGCCTGCGTAAGGGCGACCTGACCAACATGGTGCCGGATGGCAAAGGCCGTGTACGTCTGGAATACAACATCCCTGCTCGTGGTCTGATCGGTTTCCGTAACCAGTTCCTGACCCTGACCAACGGTGCTGGCATCCTGACCTCGATCTTCGACCGTTACGACGTGATGAAGTCGGGCGACATGTCCGGCCGTCAGAACGGCGTTCTGGTTTCGGTTGAAACCGGCAAGGCGCTGACCTACTCCCTGGAAACCCTCCAGGCGCGTGGCAAGCTGTTCGTCGAGCACGGCCAGGAAATCTACGGCGGTCAGATCGTTGGTCTGAACAGCCGTGACAACGACCTGGGCGTGAACCCTACCAAGGGCAAGAAGCTCGACAACATGCGTGCTTCGGGTAAAGACGAAACCATCGCCCTGGTTCCACCTGTTCGCTTCACTTTGGAACAGGCCCTGGAATTCATCCAGGATGACGAGCTGTGCGAAGTGACGCCTAAGTCGATCCGCCTGCGCAAGAAGATCCTGGACGAAAGCGAGCGTACCCGCGCCGCCAAGAAAGCCAAGAACTGATTGCCTTAGCCTCGGCTGAATGAAAACGCCCCCGGTTGTGAGACCGGGGGCGTTTTTTTGTGCCTGGAAATTATTGGGTGTCTGATAGGGCCCCTTCGCGAGCAAGCCCGCTCCCACAGTGGATCTTCAGTGGACACAGATTTTGTATCCGCCGTAGATCCATTGTGGGAGCGGGCTTGCTCGCGAAAGCGATCTGCAAAACGCCGCAGAAACTAGCAGTCGATCAGAATTTGTCCAACGTCCGCGGATTGCGCTCGCGCTCCACTTCCTTGGGCTTGTAGGCGCAATAGCCTGGCCGTGGCCCGACCCGAGGATGGTTGCGGCAGGTGTCCGGGCGCTTCTCGTAAATGGTGCACAGCCGGCTCTTGCGGTCCAGATAAAGGCAATCGTTGTTGCTCATGCGCTGGAGCGTGAAGATTTCCGACTTCTGGTTGTAGCGCTCGACGATCCCTTCCTTTTGCAGGCGCTTGGCGATGTTCTTCGGTGGGTCGCCCAGTTCGAACTCATCGACGATGCCAATGCGGATCAGGTCCTTGATCTTGACCTCCACCGGCAGCGTGCAGCAGCTCGACACGCAGGAACCGCACATCGGGGCGGAGTACTTGGCCCAGGTATCGAGTCGGTCGATCTCCGCGGCGGCGATCAGGTTGGGCTTCATCATCACGGTTTACCAGCATGCATCAGGGCGCGCGATCATACCGGGACTGGTGAAATTTTGAACGACCATCTGCCGGTTTTTTTTGCATCCCGGCAAAACCTGTCCGGACCGGCACGGCCCCTGCATTCATTCGGCCATCCGGCAATTCCATGGCGGCGATTCTCCGACACTCGGGGAAATCCACCGAACCAAGAGCCTGTACCGTCTGTCAGACCGTCTAGGCTCAGACAATTCCATGCTCGTTCGAGGTCTTATCAATGACTCAAGAACCACTTGTTCGCGAAGCTGAAGTTGCGGCATTTCGCGACGCCGTGTTGACCAAACTCACTTATGCCGTCGGCAAGGACCCCGATCATGCGTTTGATCACGATTGGTTCGAAGCCATTGCCCTCGCCGCCCGCGACCACATGGTCGAACACTGGATGGACCACACGCGGCAGATCTACCGCAAGGGCCAGAAGCGGGTCTATTACCTTTCCCTGGAATTTCTCATCGGTCGCTTGCTCTACGACAGCCTGAGCAACCTCGGCTTGCTGGACACCGCCCGTGAGGCCTTGACTGAGCTGGGCGTGGACCTGGAGCGCATCCGCCTGCTCGAGCCCGACGCGGCGCTGGGCAACGGTGGCCTTGGCCGCTTGGCGGCGTGCTTCATGGAAAGCATGTCCACACTGGGTATCGCCGGCCATGGCTACGGTATTCGTTACGAACACGGCTTGTTCCGCCAGGCTATCGTCGACGGCTGGCAGCAGGAGCAGACCGAGCACTGGCTGGATTTCGGCAACCCGTGGGAGTTCGAACGTCCGGAAGTGGTCTACCCGATCGGCTTTGGCGGCAGCGTCGAGACCGTCACCGATGACACCGGCAAGACCCGCCAGGTCTGGTCTCCGGCCGAAACCGTGCGGGCCATTGCCTATGACACGCCAGTGGTGGGCTGGCGCGGCGCGAGCGTCAACACCCTGCGCCTGTGGCGTGCCCGGGCCATGGAAGAGCTGCACCTGGAGCGCTTCAATGCCGGCGACCACCTCGGCGCCGTAGCCGAAGTGGCTCGCGCCGAAAGTATTTCCCGCGTGCTGTACCCGGCCGACAGCACCGAAGCCGGCCAGGAGCTGCGCCTGCGCCAGGAGTATTTCTTCGTTGCCGCCTCGTTGCAGGACTTGCTGCGCCGGCATCGCAACATGCACACCTCGGTGCTGACCCTGGGCGATCACGCGGCCATCCAGCTCAACGACACGCACCCGTCCATTGCCGTGGCCGAGTTGATGCGGCAATTGGTGGATGTCTACGACGTGGCCTGGGACGCGGCTTGGCAGGTCACCCAGGACACGCTGTCGTATACCAATCACACGCTGTTGCCCGAAGCCTTGGAAACCTGGCCGGTGGGGCTGATGGAGCGCATGTTGCCCCGGCACATGCAGATCATCTACCTGATCAACGCCCAGCACATCGATTCGCTGCGGGCCAAGGGTGTGCACGATTTCGACGTCCTGCGCGCGGTGTCGCTGATCGAGGAAGACAACGGTCGCCGGGTGCGCATGGGCAACCTGGCGTTCCTCGGTTCCCACAGCGTCAATGGCGTGTCCGGGCTGCATACCCAGTTGATGCGCAGCACGGTGTTCTCCGAACTGCACAAACTCTATCCGGAGCGGATCAACAACAAGACCAACGGCATCACCTTCCGCCGCTGGCTGTTCCAGGCCAACGCTGAATTGACGTCGATGATGGTCGACGCCCTCGGCCCGAGCGTGCTTGACAACCCAGAGGAGCGCTTGATCGAACTGGAACCGTTTGCCGACAAGCCGGCGTTTCGCAAGCAGTTCGCCGAGCAGCGCCTGCACAGCAAGAAGGCCCTGGCTTACTTGATTCATGAACGATTGGGCATCGCCGTCAACCCGGCGGCGATGTTCGACGTGCAGGTCAAGCGGATCCACGAGTACAAGCGCCAATTGCTCAACCTGATGCACACCGTGGCGTTGTACCAGGCGATTCGTGCCGAGCCGGAAGTGGACTGGGTGCCGCGGGTGAAGATCTTCGCCGGCAAGGCCGCCGCCAGTTATCACCAGGCCAAGCTGATCATCAAATTGACCAACGACATCGCCCGGGTGGTGAACAACGACCCGACCGTGCGCGGCTTGCTCAAGGTGGTGTTCCTGCCCAACTACAACGTCAGCCTGGCCGAAAGCATCATCCCGGCGGCGGACTTGTCGGAGCAGATTTCTACCGCCGGTTTCGAAGCCTCGGGCACCAGCAACATGAAGTTCGGCCTCAACGGCGCGCTGACCATCGGCACCATGGACGGCGCCAACGTGGAAATGCATGACCGCGTCGGTGGCGAGCACATGTTCATCTTCGGCCTGACCGCCGAGCAGGTGGAGGCGCGCAAGCGCAATGGCGAATTCAGCGCCGCGCCGGACATCGCCGCCTCCCATCGCCTCAACGATGTGTTGCAGGCGATTCGGGGCGGGGTGTTCTCGCCGGATGACCCGATGCGCTACGCCGGTCTCGTCGACTCGCTGGTGGACTACGACCGCTTCCTGGTGTGCGCCGATTTCGACGCCTACTGGAACGCCCAGGCCAAGGTCGAAGAGAAGTGGCACGACTCCAAGCAATGGTGGCGCTCGGCGGTGCTCAACACCGCGCGCATGGGCTGGTTCTCCTCTGACCGGACTATCCGGGAATACGCCACCGACATCTGGAAAGCCCTGGAATAGCCTTTACTGCAAGAAATGTGAGCGAAGCCCAACGGCGGTTGGGCTTCGTCGATATACTAGGCGCCAGTTTCGCCGGGCTGTGGTGTCATAGGCTCAGTCAGATAGGGCCATTGTGGGAGCGAGCCTGCTCGCGAAAGCGGTCTGTCAGCCAACATTGATGTTCGGTTTGAAGGCCCTTTCGCGAGCAGGCTCGCTCCCACAGGGTTTGGGGGTTTCCACTAGACTGATCCAGGCACCGCATCACCCCGGTTACGCCCGCAACGGGCCGCTTAGGGATATCGACCATGCAATGGATCTTGACGTTGTTGGGCCTGGCACTCGGCTGGGTGGTGGACGAGTCGTTCGCCGATGCGCTGATAGGCGCACTGGTGGGGCTTGGCATCGCCCAGTCGTTTCGACTGGGGCGCCTGGCTATCCAGGCGGCCAAGCAACAGATCTTGTTGCAAGAGGCCCAGCAGAGCGTGCTCACGTTGGAAGCCCGCCTGGCGGTTCTCGAACGCGGCAATGTGGCCGAACCGCCTGATCCGGCGCCAGCGCCCGAGGTAGTCGAGCCCCAGGCCTCGCGCCCTGCAACGCGCACCGAGCCGCAGCTCGTCTGGGAGTTGCCGCCAGACCTCGAACCCGTTTCCGCGATGGCCAGCCAGGCCAGCCAGCCGTTGCCCGATGACATTTGGACGCCCGCGCCAGAGACGTCCAGTCGACGTGCCAACCGCGACTTTGCCCCTTTGCCCCTGGAGCCGATCGCTGCGGAGCCGGCGGCCCCGCGCGGCCCGAATCTGTTCGACCGCGCCGTGACGGGCGCGCGCAACTGGCTGTTTGGCGGCAATACCGTGCTGCGAGTCGGTGTGCTGCTGTTGTTCCTCGGCCTGGCGTTCCTGCTGCGCTACGCCACCGAAGGCATGGTGGTGCCGATCGAAGTGCGTTACGCCGGTGTCGCGGCCAGTGCGTTGGGCCTGCTGGGCCTGGGCTGGTGGTTGCGCCAACGCAACAGCAGTTATGCGCTGATGCTCCAGGGGACCGGGATCGCCGTGCTGTACCTGACGGTGTTCGCCGCCATGCGCCTGCATCCGTTGCTCGATTCCAAGGCGGCCCTGGGTTTGCTGGTGGCGGTCACGGTGTTCTCGGCGATCCTCGCGGTTACGCAGAACGCCATGGGCCTGGCTGCTGCTGCGGCGCTGGGTGGGTTTGCCGCCCCGATCCTGACCTCCACCGGCAGCGGCAACCACGTTGCCCTGTTCAGCTATTTCATCCTGCTCAATGCCGGCATCCTCGCGATTGCCTGGTTCAAGGCCTGGCGCCTGCTCAACCTGATCGGTTTTGTCGGTACCTTCGGCATCGGTTTCGCCTGGGGCCTGCGTTCCTACGCACCGGAACTGCTGTGGAGCACCGAGCCGTTCCTGATCCTGTTCTTCCTCATCTACCTGGCGATTGGCTTGCTGTTCACGCGGCGCAAATTGTTGGAAATGAGCGACGCTCCCGAGGACGCTAGCCGCGAGGCGTTGCTGCGCTGGTCGGCGCGCAAGGGCGATTACGTGGACGGCAGCATGCTCTTCGGCCCGCCGCTGGTGGGCTTCGGCTTGCAGTTCGCGTTGGTGCAGCACCTTGAATTCGCCGCCGCCTTCAGCGCCCTGGCCCTGGGCATGATCTACATGGGCCTGGCTCGGCTATTGATGGGTGGGCGCGCCCTGCTGTTGGCGGAAACCTGCCTGGCCCTGGGGGTGATTTTTGCCAGCCTGGCGATTCCGTTGGGGCTCGACGCCCGTTGGACCGCGGCGGCGTGGGCCGTGGAAGGCGCGGGGATCTTCTGGCTGGGCCTGCGCCAGCAACGTCCATTGGCCCGGGCTTTTGCCTTGTTGCTGCAAGTGGGCTCGGCACTGGCGTTCCTCAGCGAGTTGCGCACTGGCGACGGCAGCCTGCTCGATGGTTCACCGCTGGGGGCATTGATGCTCGGCGGCGCCTTGCTGTTCACCTTCTACCAGTTGCTCAAGGCTGAACCCGGACACTGTTCGCATTGGGAACGCCAAGGCCGGCCTATGCTGGCGGTGCTGGGGCTGAGTTTCCTCTATCTGCTGGCACCGCTGTTCTTCCTCACCCACGGCACCGCCATTGCCTGGGCCCTCGCCGGTTTGGCGACGCTGTTTGTCGGCCTGCGCCTGCAATCGCGTAGCTTCCTGTTCACGGCGTTTGCGGTGCAATTGCTCGGCGGCGCGCTGTTCCTGTTGCGCTTGCAAGGTGCGGAGGGCGATGCGTCAGCGGTGTTCAGCGCGGGTTGGAGCGGTTTGCTCAGTGCTTCGCTGATCGGCCTGGCGTTGATCGGCGGCATGTTGCTGGCGGCGCGCGACGACATGGTGCGCAACGATGTCCGGCTGCTGCGCGGCTTGTCGGTGGTATTGCTGGCGGGGCTGGTGCTGATCAATCTCGCGGTGCTGTTCGTCCTGCCGTGGCAAACGGCGAGCGGCGTATGGGCGGCCAGCGGCCTGTTGATCATCTGGCTGAGCCTGTACCTGAAACAACGGGTGAGCTTTGTCTTCGGCCTGCTGCTGCAACTGCTGGGCGGTGCGGCGTTCCTGACGGCGGGGCCGGCGCTGTTGGGGCCGCTCAATGCCGAGGACCTGCGGCCCCTGGCCCATAGCGGCTTCTGGACGCCGTTGGTGCTGGGGCTGGCAGCGCTGGTAGGGGCATGGCGCCTGCAGCGGGCGCATGTGGCGCAGGAACTCGATGCCTTGAGCTTGCAGCGCCTGTCCGAGCTGTTGCTGATCTGGGGCGCCGGTTGGTGGGCGCTGGCGTGGGTCAGCGAAGTGCTGCGCTTCGCCCCGGCGAATCTGCAAGGCAGCTTGTTGTTGGCGGTCGCGGCGCTCAGCGTGGCGGTGTGGAGCGTATTGTCGCTGCGCTTGAAATGGCCGGCGCTGGGGCTGCTGTGCACCTTGTTGATCCCGGCGGCGGGTTGTGTGCTGGTGGCAACGGGGCACAGCCATTACCACCCGGCGGCGAACTTTGGTTGGCTGGCCTGGCTGGCGGTATTCGCCGTGCATTTCCTCTCGCTCAAGCGCTTGGCCGAGACGCTGCCGGCGCAGGCGCGCAGCACGGCCCACGTCCTCGGTTGCTGGTTGCTGATGGCGGTGTTGATGCTGGAGTTGCGTTACGGCCTGCTGTTGCTGTCCGAGCAGTACAATGCCTGGCGCTGGCTGGCCTGGGCGATCCTGCCTGGCTTGTACCTGGTGCTGATGGCCACGCCGCGTACCTTGCCATGGCCGGTCTCGGCCCAGCCGCGCGAATACCGTGTCTATGCGGCGGCGCCCATGGCGCTGTTGATGCTCGGTTGGTTCTGGCTGACCAACACCTTCAGTGATGGCAACTCAGAGCCACTGCCTTATGTGCCGTTGCTCAATCCCCTGGAGCTGGGCCTGCTGTTCGCCTTGTTCGGTATCTATGTGTGGGCCCGCAACGCCGTGGCGCAATCGACGAACCGCTGGAGTCGCGTCGGGCACATCGCCCAGTTGATCGCCGGTGTGTCGCTGTTCGCGTTCTTCACTGCCCTGGTGATGCGCACTGCCCACCAGTGGATGGGCGTGCCGTACGAGCTGGATGCGTTGCTCGAGTCAATGTTCGTGCAGGCCGGCTTGTCCATTGTCTGGACCCTGATCGCCCTGGGCCTGATGATCGGGGGGCACCTGCGCCATCGCCGGGAAGTGTGGCTGGTGGGCGCGGCGTTGATCGCCGTGGTCGTGGCGAAGCTGTTCTTTGTCGAATTGAGTAACCGTGGCGGTCTGGCGCGGATCGTGTCGTTTATCGGCGTGGGCGTGTTGTTGCTGGTGGTGGGCTACTTCGCGCCGCTGCCGCCAAAACGCCCGGAAACGGCCTCACCGGTCGAGCCGCCGATGCCTGTCAGTGAGGGAGTGTCATCTTGAGTCGCACGTTGAATCGGATCGGGCTGGGTATGGTCGGCTTGTGGGTGGTCTTGTCGGCTACGGCCCAGGAGCAACCGGCGGATTTCGCCCATCAGGTGCCGTTGGCCTTGAGCGGCGAAGGGCCGTGGTATCGCCTGCCATTGCCATTGGATGTTCAATTGCAAGCGCGGCAGACCGACCTGAGTGACCTGCGGGTCTTCAACGCCGCCGGCCAGGCCCAGGCCTACGCCTTGGTGCGCGAGTCGGCCCAGAGCCGGGAAAACCGCACCCTCACCGACGTGAAGTGGTTCCCGCTGTACAACGCCGCCGATGATAACGAGCGTGCGCCTAGTGTGCGGGTGCAATCGAACGCCAATGGCACCCTGGTGGAAGTGCAACCCGCCAGCCGGCTCGAAGCCGGGGAAGAGGCGTTGCGTGGCTGGTTGTTGGATGCCAGTGCGATCAAGGCACCGCTGCAGCAGTTGATCCTCGACTGGACCAGCGAGCGCGACGGCTTCCAGCGATTCACCATTGAGGCCAGCGACGATTTGCAGCACTGGCAGTCATGGGGCGAAGGCCAGGTGGCGCGCCTGACCTTTGCCGACGAGCAGGTCGAACAGCATGAAGTGAACCTGCCGGGGCAGCCGGCGCGCTACCTGCGGCTGCTGTGGGATTCGCCATCCTCGGCGCCGGTGCTGACCTCGGCCCAGTTGCAAAGCGCCAGCCGCGAAAACCTGCCGTTGCCACTGGCCTGGTCGCAGCCGTTGGCCGGCAGCACGACGAAGACCGGTGAATACACCTGGCAGCTGCCCATGGGGCTGAACATCGAACAGGTGGAGGTCGAACTGAGCCAGGCCAACAGCCTGGCGCCGGTGACCCTGGCCGGCCGCCGCGAAAGCAGCCATCCGTGGCAGCCGCTGGGCGCTGGTTTGCTTTATCGCCTGACCCAGAACGGCCAGGACGTGCTGCAAAACCGTTTGCAACTGTCCGGCCAGACCGTGCAGCAACTGAAATTGACCGTGGACGAGCGCGGCGGTGGCCTGGGAACCGAAGCCCCAGCATTGCGCTTTGCCGTGCGTCCGACCCAAGTGGTGTTCCTGGCGCGGGGCGAAGGCCCCTACCGCCTGGCGCTGGGCAGCGCGACAGCCAAGACGGCCAGCCTGCCATTGACCACGCTGGTGCCCGATTACAAACCGTCGCGCCTGGCGACGCTGGGGACGGCGACAGTGAACGGCTCGGCCACTTCGACGCCGACTGTAGCCCCTGCATCTGCGCCTGCGGCGGTGGGTAGTGACTGGAAGAAAATCGGCTTGTGGGCAGTGTTGCTGCTTAGTGTGCTGTTCCTCGCGGCGATGGCCTTCAGCCTGCTGCGCAAGCCGCCGGTCAAATCCTGAGTTTGGGACAACCGATAAACCGAGTCGCCTGTTTCGCGAGCAAGCCCGCTCCCACAGGAGTCCGCATTCCAATGTGGGAGCGGGCTTGCTCGCGAAAGCGGTCTTCCATCCACCCAAAATCCACGAGCAACCGCCGGCCTGTGAACTCAATCCTCCATATCCCGTCTCATAGGAGGAATTAAGTCCCGACTCGCGCTAAACTGCGCGGGTTTTCCGCCCCCTATTCTTCGGAGCCGTCCATGTCCCGCGTTACCTTGAGTCGCTATTTGATTGAGCAGACCCGCAGCAACAATACCCCTGCCGATCTGCGCTTTTTGATCGAAGTGGTGGCGCGTGCGTGCAAGGAGATCAGCCACGCCGTCTCCAAAGGCGCCTTGGGTGGTGTCCTGGGCAGCATGGGCACCGAAAACGTGCAGGGCGAAGTGCAGAAGAAGCTGGACGTGCTGTCCAACGAAATCCTGCTCGAAGCCAACGAATGGGGTGGTCACCTGGCGGGCATGGCGTCCGAGGAAATGGACAATGCCTACCAGATCCCGGGCAAATATCCCAAGGGTGCCTACCTGCTGGTGTTCGACCCACTGGACGGTTCGTCGAACATCGACATCAACGCGCCGGTCGGCACCATCTTTTCGGTACTGCGTTGCCCGAACGAGTACCTGAGCCAGAACGAAGCCCTGAATGAAAAGGCCTTCTTGCAGCCAGGCACCGAGCAGGTTGCCGCCGGTTATGCCATCTACGGCCCGCAGACCATGCTGGTGCTGACCTTGGGCGACGGCGTCAAGGGCTTCACCCTGGACCGCGAGATGGGCAGCTTCGTCCTGACCCACGAAGACATCACCATTCCTGAAACCACCCAGGAATTCGCCATCAACATGTCCAACCAGCGTCACTGGGAAGCTCCGGTTCAACGCTACGTCAGTGAGTTGCTGGCCGGTGAAGAAGGCCCGCTGAAGAAGAACTACAACATGCGCTGGGTCGCCGCGATGGTTGCCGATGTGCACCGGATCCTGACCCGTGGTGGCCTGTTCATGTACCCGCGCGACAGCCGCGAGCCCTCCAAGCCAGGCAAGCTGCGCCTGATGTACGAAGCCAACCCGATGTCGTTCCTGGTGGAGCAGGCCGGTGGCGCTTCCACCGATGGCCACCAGCGCATTCTCGATATCAAGCCTGAAGGCCTGCACCAGCGTGTGGCCGTGTTCCTCGGTTCGAAGGAAGAAGTGGCCCGCGCCACGGCTTACCACAAGGAGTAAATCATGGCCGAGCCCTGGCAGCCGTTGCTCGATTGGTGGTTTGGCACAGCCGAAAAACCAGATGAGATCGCGGCTGACAGGGGCAAGCTATGGTTTGGCAAAGGCCATGATCGCCAGGCGCAAGAGCGCTTCGGTGATCAGGTCGAGCAGGCACTGGCCGGCGGATTGACCGATTGGGCGCAACGCCCGGAAGGTTGGCTGGCCTTGGTGCTGCTATTGGATCAACTCCCGCGGATGATCTATCGCAACACCCCCGAAGGTTTTTCCGGCGACCTGCGTGCCCAAGCGCTGGTGGCTCAAGGACTGGCGGCGGGCTTCGATCAGCAACTCAAACCCATCCAGCGCGTATTCATCTACCTCGTACTCGAGCACTGCGAAAATCTCGCGGTGCAGAACGAAGCCGTGTCGCGGTTTATCGACCTGGTGCGAGAGCAGCCGGAGGCGCAGCGGGCGGTGTTTGAAGATAACCTGGACTATGCCGAGCGGCATCAGAAGATCATTGCGCGGTTTGGCCGCTTTCCCCATCGCAATGCGGTGTTGGGGCGCGAGTCCACGGCTGAGGAAGTGGAGTTCTTGAGTAGGCCTGGGTCCAGGTTCTAAATAGTGTTGTGGCCGCTATCGCCATCGCGAGCAGGCTCGCTCCCACAGTTGATCTTCCACGGACGCACCTTTTGCTGCTCAACAGAAACCCAGTGTGGGAGCGAGCCTGCTCGCGATGGGGCCAGATGCTTCAACCGCGATGCTTGCTGCTTAAGAGCGGGGCAAGTCTGTAAATTCTCCATGTACGCTCATTGAAGATCCATCTCATCCAATTCGGTGACACCGCAAGTCCATTGTGGGAGCGAGCTTGCTCGCGATAGGGGTGCCACAGTCGACGAAAATGTTGGATGTGCCGGCCTCTTCGCGAGCAAGCCCGCTCCCACAGCTGATCAGGTTTCCCTGACGGAACGCGGTCAACTGTGGGAGCGGGCTTGCTCGCGAAAGGGCCCTTGAAAGCACTAGATCCGGAAACTGCCCACCAACTGCTTAAGCCGCGCCGCCTGTTGTTCGAGGTCGGCACAGGCCCGCAAGGTGGCTTGCAGGTTTTCCACGCCTTCCTGGTTCAGCGTATTGATCTCGGTGATGTCGACGTTGATCGATTCCACCACGGCGGTCTGTTCTTCGGTGGCGGTCGCCACGGATTGATTCATGCCGTCGATTTCACCGATGCGTTGGGTCACGCTGCCCAGTCGTTCGCCAGCCTGGTTGGCGATGCTGACGCTGCCTTCGCTCTGGCGCTGGCTGTCGGTCATGGTCAGTACCGCTTCCCGTGCGCCGACTTGCAGTTCTTCGATCATCTTCTGCACTTGTTGCGCCGAGTCCTGGGTGCGGTGGGCCAGGTTGCGCACTTCATCGGCCACCACCGCGAAGCCGCGCCCGGCTTCACCGGCCCGTGCCGCTTCGATGGCGGCGTTGAGGGCGAGCAGGTTGGTTTGCTGGGAGATGCTGGTGATCACCTCGAGGATCTGGCCGATGTTCACCGTGTTGCTGTTCAAGGTTTCGATGTTGCCGCACGAATCGCTGATCTTGGCTGACAACTGCTGCATGGCCGCGATGGTTTTATCCACCACTTGCTGGCCATCTTCGGCCAGGTTGCGGGCCTCGCTGGAATGTTGCGAGGCGAGGGCGGCATTCTGGGCGATTTCCTGGGCGGCGGCGCCGAGCTGGTTGATGGCCGCGGCCACGCTGCTGGTGCGCGACGCCTGTTGGTCGGAGTTGAACATCGACGAGTTGGATGCACTGACCACGCGCAGGGCGACTTCGTTGACCTGGCCGGTGGCCGAGGCCACTTCGCGGATCGAGGTGTGAATGCGCTCGACAAAACGGTTGAACGACGTGCCCAGGGCGCCGAATTCGTCCTGGCCGTGGATCACCAGGCGCCGAGTCAGGTCGCCTTCGCCTTCGGCGATGTCATGCATGGCGCGGCCCATGGTCAGCAGCGGTTGCATCAACACGCGGATCAACATGCCCAGCAAAGCGATGATGAACACCACGGCGATGAACATGGCGATCAGTGCCGAAGTGCGGAACTCACTGAGCATCGCCAGGGCGGTGTCCTTGTCGAGCACCAGCGCCACGTACCAATCGGCGCCCGGCACACCATTGACTCGGGTGAAGGAGATGAATTGGGTCTTGCCGTCGAGGTCGACTTCTTTCACGCCCGGGCTGATTTGCGGCGCGCCGTTGGGGTAGGCCTCGGCCAGGGTCTTGAGCACGCGCTTGCTGTCGGGGTGGATCAGGATCTTGCCGTCGGCGCTGACGATGAACGCGTGGCCGTGGCCGCCGAAGTTCAGCGAGTTGATGATGGCGCTGACGCTGGACAGGTCGATGTCCGCACCGGCCACGCCGATCATCTGGTTCTGGCGTTGTACCGGGGTGGCGACGGTAATCACCAGCTTGCCCGACGAGGCGGCGATGTAGGGTTCAGTGACGATGGTTTGCTGTGCGCTGTTGGCAGCCTTGTACCAGCCACGGGCGCGAGGGTCATAGTCGGCGGCGCGATTGCCGGCCGGCACCGAGAACATCACGCCGTCGGTACCGCCGAAATAGCTGAGCTGGAAGTTGCCGGTATAGGCCGGCAGGCCCACGGCGCGCTTGAGGCTGTCGGCACCGCTGCCGTCCACGGCGATCTGTTGGGCCAGCGATTGCAGCAATTGGATACGGCCGTCGACCCATGTCTGGATGTTACGACTGGTCAGGTTGCCGAGTTCCTGCATGGAAGTCTCGGTGCTGGCGTGCAGGCTTTGGCGTTGACGATAGTCGTTGAACAGGATGAAACAGGCGAATGCAACGGCCACCACGAGGGCGGCAGCCAGCAGGATTTTATGGCTGAATTTCATGTTTCTGGTCATTAAGAACACTACCGCGGAGGGACGGGTCAGGACGGGCTGTCAATTTGCCATAACGCAGGATTTTGCGCTGTGACTTTTTATCGGCGTAGAAGCCCGGCTCATCAGGCGTCCCGGGTCCAATCCCGACGAAAGGTACGACGGCGTCACAATCCGGTTGATTCATTCCTGAAACACCTCTGTACGGCCAATAAATACTGGCGGCGCGAGGGAACCAGATAGGGGTTTTCTCTTCTAAGGATCAGGTTGGCACCCTGCCACCTCCCTTCCGCTCCAGGAGTTACACCATGTCGCTGCGTTCTATCGCTCTGCTGTTTATGTGCGTCGTGCTGACCGCATGCAGCAAGGTCAACCAGGAAAACTATTCGAAGCTGTCGGCTGGCATGCCCAAGGCCGAAGTCGAAACGTTGCTGGGGAAACCGACCGATTGCTCAGGCGCCCTCGGCATGTCCAGCTGCACCTGGGGCGACCAGAAAAGCTTTATCAGCGTGCAGTACGCCGGTGACAAAGTGTTGATGTTTTCCGGCCAAGGCCTGAAGTAAACCGAGGCCACAGGCCTGCGGGAGAAAAATAATGATGCGGTTAGTTTTTGTGCTTTTGGCCGGCCTGATATTGGCTGGCTGTGCCACTTCTGGCGAGGATCCGTTGGCACCCAAGACGGTCAACAGCGTCAATCTCAAGCGTTACCAGGGGACCTGGTATGAGTTGGCCCGCCTGCCCATGTATTTCCAGCGCAATTGCGCGCAATCGGAAGCGCACTACACCCTCAAGCCAGACGGCAACGTTGGCGTGCTCAATCGCTGCCTGACCTCGGACTGGCAGTGGGAAGAAGCCAGGGGCACCGCGACGCCGCAGGTGCCGGGCAAGACCGACAAGCTCTGGGTCGAATTCGATAACTGGTTTTCCCGGATCGTCCCGGGCGTGGCGAAGGGGCAATACTGGGTGCTCTATGTCAGCGATGACTACAAGACCGCCATAGTCGGCGACCCGAGCCGTCGCTACATGTGGCTGCTGTCCCGCACACCGACCGTCAACAGCGTCGTGCGCGAGGAATTGCTGAGCAAGGCGCGCCAGCAGGGTTACGACACGACACGCCTGGTCTGGCGCGCGTCGGACCGGCAGATGGCCAAGACTTCGGACTAAGCGACGCCTGGGATCATAGTGTGGGAGCGGGCTTGCTCGCGAATGCGGTGTATCAGTCGACATCTAGGTGTCTGGTACACCGCATTCGCGAGCAAGTCGGATCGCCGCACCGCCGCTCCCACATTTGGTATCTGTCACATTGATTCTTGGGGTCAGCCCAGCAATTCGCGCAATACCTGGGTAAACGCCCGGGCGCTTTCTTCTTCGCCGGCATGACGCCCCTCACGCACCACCCACTGTCCGCCGACCATCACATCGCGCACCTGGCGATCGCCGCCGGCGAACAGCCAGCGATTGAGGATCCCGTCGCCCTGGGCCGTGGCCAGGTATGGGTCGTGGCCATCGAGCACCAGCCAGTCGGCGCGCTTGCCGATTTCGAGAGCGCCGATCGGCTGCCCCAGGGCCTGGGCGCCGCCTTCCAATGCGGCGTCAAACAAGGTGCGGCCAACCATCGGCTGATCTGCCTGATACAAGCGATTGCGCCGTTGATCCCGCAGGCGCTGGCCATATTCCAGCCAGCGCAATTCTTCGACCACGCTCAATGACACATGGCTGTCGGAGCCAATACCGAGGCGTCCGCCCTGGGCGAGGAAATCCACGGCCGGGAAAATCCCGTCCCCCAGGTTGGCTTCGGTGGTCAGGCACAGACCGGCAATCGCCCGGCTCTTGGCCATGAGGCTGACTTCCTGTGCGTTGGCGTGGGTGGCGTGGACCAGGCACCAGCGCTGATCGACCTCGGTGTTGTCATACAGCCATTGCAGCGGACGCGCGCCGCTCCAGCCCAGGCAGTCGTCGACTTCCTTTTGCTGCTCGGCGATGTGGATGTGCACCGGGCAATCACGGTCGCTGGCAGCCAGCACGTCCTGGATCTGCCCGGGTGTCACGGCGCGCAGCGAGTGGAAGCACAGGCCCAGCGCCTGGGACGCTTGCCCGGCCAGGATCGGCTGCAAGCGCGACTGAAGTTTCAAGTAGTTTTCGGTGTTGTTGATGAAGCGGCGCTGCCCGTCGTTGGG
The DNA here is from genome assembly GCF_014268705.1 of Pseudomonas sp. SWRI179. Taxonomy (NCBI): domain Bacteria; kingdom Pseudomonadati; phylum Pseudomonadota; class Gammaproteobacteria; order Pseudomonadales; family Pseudomonadaceae; genus Pseudomonas; species Pseudomonas sp. SWRI179. Next base: position 26,267 of record NZ_JABWRA010000030.1, read on the forward strand.
GGCCTGGCCGCCAAAGCCGGAATGGCTGTAGAGCACCGGCAGCAGCGTCAGGCCAATGCCGGCGGCGCTGGCGGCGTGGCTGATACGCAGGGCCAGCTCCGCCGGGTCGGCGTAGGGCGCGCCGTCGGTGTCATGGTGGACATAGTGGAATTCGGCGACCGAGGTGTAGCCGGCCTTGAGCATTTCGATGTACAGCTGGCGGGCGATGACGCCGAGTTGGTCGGGGCTGATTTTTCCGACGAGGCGGTACATCAAGTCGCGCCAGGTCCAGAAACTGTCGTTGGGATTGCCCGCCACTTCCGCCAGCCCGGCCATCGCCCGTTGGAAGGCGTGGGAGTGCAGGTTCGGCATGCCCGGCAATAGCGGACCGCCCAGCCGTTCGGCGCCATCTGCGTGGGAGCCGGCCTGGATATGGGTCAGGACGCCTGCGGCATCCACCTCAAGACGTACATCATTGGCCCATCCACTAGGCAGCAGCGCGCGTTCGGCAAAGAAGGCGGACATGGTTCAACCTCATCGTGCGTAATTTGTATATACATATACAGACGTTTGCCTGGCCGGTAAACTCCGGCAAGCTAGCAACCTTATTCGCAGAACAGGGAACCGCCGTGCCGACTCCGCCTGCCAAACCGCCGCTGGCCGCAAACATGGGTGACAGTCCGGCGCCCTTGTACGCCCGCGTTAAACAAATGATTACCCAGCAGATCGACAGTGGAAACTGGCCGCCGCATTACCGTGTGCCGTCGGAAAGCGAACTGGTCAGCCAGCTGGGTTTCAGCCGCATGACCATCAACCGTGCCCTGCGAGAAATGACCGCCGACGGCCTGTTGGTGCGCATGCAGGGCGTCGGCACCTTCGTGGCCGAGCCCAAGAGCCAGTCCGCGTTGTTCGAAGTGCATAACATCGCGGATGAAATCGCCTCCCGTGGTCATCGTCACAGCTGCAAGGTCATCACCCTGGAAGAAGAGGCGGCCGGTTCCGAGCGGGCCCTGGCCCTGGACATGCGTGAAGGCCAGAAGGTGTTCCATTCACTGATCGTGCATTTCGAGAACGACATCCCCGTGCAAATCGAGGACCGTTTCGTCAACGCACTGGTGGCACCTGAGTACCTCAAGCAGGACTTCACCGTGCAAACCCCCTACGCCTACCTGAACCAGGTTGCACCGCTGACCGAAGGCGAGCACGTAGTGGAGGCGATCCTGGCCGAGCCGAGTGAGTGCAAGCTGTTGCAGATCGAAAGGGGTGAGCCGTGCTTGTTGATTCGCCGCCGCACTTGGTCTGGACGCCAGCCGGTCACCGCCGCACGCCTGATCCATCCGGGCTCCCGTCACAGTCTGGAAGGGCGTTTTCATAAATGAGCCAGTTGAAAGTGCTACGTGCCGCGGATTACCCGCGCATGCCTTGGAAGAACGGTGGCGGCAGCACCGAGGAAATCACTCGCGATGCCGGTACCGGCCTGGAGGGTTTCGGCTGGAGACTGTCGATTGCCGATATCGGTGAGTCGGGTGGTTTTTCCACCTTCGCCGGCTACGAGCGGGTCATCAGTGTCCTGCAGGGGGACGGCATGACGTTGAACGTCGACGGCCAGGCCACGCGTCCTCTGCATCCGCTGGACCCTTTTGCGTTCAGCGGCGAGAGCCATGTGCATTGCATGCTGCTGGGCGGACCGATTCGTGACTTCAACCTGATCTACGCACCGAAGCGTTACCGCGCGCGATTGCAATGGTTGGGCGGGCAGCAGCGGTTTTTCAGCGAGGCGGCAACAGTGCTGGTGTTTAGTGCCGCGCCGACGCTGAGGGTCAAGATGGATGAGGCTGTCGAGGCGCTGGGGCTTTATGACTGCCTGCAACTGAGCGGCAATACCGGGCTGCTGGAAATCACCACCCACGGCCAATGCTGCGTGATCGAGCTGACCGCCCACTAAGAAGTCCTGCGACAGAGCTTTTGTGGCGAGGGAGCTTGCTCCCGCTGGGGCGCGCAGCGGCCCTGTTTTTTGGGTCTGCTTCGCAGCCCAGCGGGAGCAAGCTCCCTCGCCACAAAAGCTCACATCATTGTTCCCTCCATGCGCACCAACTTGTTACCGAACGCCCCAGCGTGGCGCGATACCACGCTTCTATGCCCTTCCGACTTCCCCCTCAGATACCCTCCTGAATAATTTCATGCAGCTCGGCAGCCCTTCAATCACAGGGCTTTCAACCCTATCCCCACTCTTTCTTGAACACCCCGCCAACAAGTTGGCCGCTTGATTGCATATGCTTGTACATACAAGTAAAGACGTATGCGTATGAGTCACCGATATTCAACGCAACGTTCGTAGAAATCGCTGCCCACTGCCCGGGCTGGTCTGGATTGATCGCTGAGGAGTTTTTGCTGTGACCGACGCTACCCGCAAACCCGAAAAATACCGTGACGTTGAAATTCGCGCCCCTCGCGGTAACACGCTGACCGCCAAGAGCTGGCTGACCGAAGCGCCGCTGCGCATGCTGATGAACAACCTCGACCCGGAAGTGGCGGAAAACCCCAAGGAGTTGGTGGTCTACGGTGGCATCGGCCGCGCGGCGCGCAATTGGGAGTGCTACGACAAGATCGTCGAAAGCCTCACCCACCTGAACGACGACGAAACCCTGCTGGTGCAATCCGGCAAGCCGGTGGGTGTGTTCAAGACCCACAGCAACGCGCCTCGCGTCCTGATTGCCAACTCCAACCTGGTGCCGCACTGGGCCAGTTGGGAGCACTTCAACGAACTCGACGCCAAGGGCCTGGCCATGTACGGCCAGATGACCGCCGGCAGCTGGATCTACATCGGCAGCCAGGGCATCGTCCAAGGCACGTATGAAACCTTCGTCGAGGCTGGTCGCCAGCACTACGATTCCAACCTCAAGGGCCGTTGGGTGCTGACCGCCGGCCTGGGCGGCATGGGCGGCGCGCAACCACTGGCCGCGACCCTGGCCGGTGCGTGCTCGCTGAACATCGAGTGCCAGCAGGTGAGTATCGATTTCCGCCTGAAAACCCGCTACGTCGACGAGCAGGCCAAAGACCTCGACGACGCCCTGGCGCGCATCGAGAAATACACCGCCGAAGGCAAGGCGATTTCCATTGCGCTGTGTGGGAACGCGGCTGAAATCCTGCCGGAAATGGTCCGTCGGGGTGTGCGCCCGGACATGGTCACCGACCAGACCAGCGCCCACGACCCCCTCAACGGCTATCTGCCGGCCGGCTGGACTTGGGACGAATACCGTGCCCGCGCCAAGACCGAGCCCGCCGCCGTGGTGAAGGCCGCCAAACAATCGATGGCCGTCCACGTCAAAGCCATGTTGGCCTTTCAGAAAATGGGTGTGCCGACTTTCGACTACGGCAACAACATCCGCCAGATGGCCCAGGAAGAGGGCGTCGAAAATGCCTTCGACTTCCCTGGTTTCGTCCCGGCCTACATCCGTCCGCTGTTCTGCCGTGGCATCGGCCCGTTCCGCTGGGCGGCGCTATCGGGTGACCCGCAGGACATCTACAAGACCGACGCCAAGGTCAAGGAACTGATCCCCGACGACGCCCACCTGCACAACTGGCTGGACATGGCCCGCGAGCGCATCAGCTTCCAGGGCTTGCCGGCACGTATCTGCTGGGTTGGCCTGGGCCAGCGCGCCAAGTTGGGCCTGGCGTTCAACGAGATGGTGCGCAGCGGTGAGTTGTCGGCGCCGATCGTCATCGGCCGCGACCACCTCGACTCTGGCTCCGTGGCCAGCCCGAACCGTGAAACCGAATCCATGCAGGACGGCTCCGACGCCGTTTCCGACTGGCCGCTGCTCAATGCCCTGCTCAACACCGCCAGCGGCGCGACGTGGGTATCGCTGCACCACGGTGGCGGCGTCGGCATGGGCTTCTCCCAGCATTCGGGCATGGTGATCGTCTGCGACGGCACCGACGAAGCGGCCGAGCGGATTGCCCGCGTGCTGCACAACGACCCGGGTACCGGGGTGATGCGCCATGCCGATGCCGGTTACCAGATCGCCATTGATTGCGCGAAGGAGCAGGGGCTGAACCTGCCGATGATTACTGGCAAATAACGCAGCCCCCATGTGGGAGCGGGCTTGCTCGCGAAGGCGGTTTTTCATCCGAGGCATGTGTTGAATGACACACCGCTTTCGCGAGCAAGCCCGCTCCCACAAATAAAAGCATTGCCCGAACCAGAACAATCCACAGAGGTTGAACCATGGCTGTCACCAGCTCACGCGCAAGCAGCAAGCCGTTGATCGAGAAACGTTCGATCGACTACATCCCGGAAGCGGAGCGACACGGTCGGCTGTTGAGCCAGTTCACCCTCTGGATGGGGGCCAACCTGCAAATCACTGCAATCGTCACCGGTGCATTGGCGGTGGTGCTGGGCGGTGATGTGTTCTGGTCGTTGATCGGTTTGCTGATCGGCCAAGTGCTCGGCGGTAGCGTCATGGCGTTGCATGCCGCCCAGGGGCCAAAGCTGGGCCTGCCGCAGATGATCTCCAGCCGGGTGCAGTTTGGTGTGTATGGCGCGGCCATCCCGATCGTGCTGGTGTGCCTGATGTACCTGGGTTTCACCGCAACGGGCACGGTGCTTTCCGGCCAGGCGCTGGGCCAGTTGTTCGGCGTCAGCGACAGTGTCGGCATCCTCATTTTCGCCAGTGTCATCGTGTTGGTCACGGTGCTCGGGTATCGGGTGATTCACTTCATTGGCCGTGTCGCCAGCGTGATTGGTGTGATTGCCTTTGTTTACCTGTTCGCTCGCCTGATCAGCCAGACCGACGTGGGCGCACTCCTGCAAATCCGCCATTTCAGCTGGAGCAGTTTCCTGCTGGCGGTGTCGCTCGCGGCCTCCTGGCAGATCGCCTTCGGCCCCTACGTGGCGGACTATTCGCGTTACCTGCCGAGCAAGACCTCTTCGGTGAAAACCTTTTTTGCCGCAGGTGCCGGTTCAGTCATCGGCGCACAAGTGGCGATGATCCTCGGCGTGTTTGCCGCCGCCTCGGCCAACGGGCAGTTCGCCGGTCACGAAGTGGCCTACATCGTTGGCCTGGGCGGTACCGGTGCCACGGCTGCGTTGCTGTACTTCAGCATCGCGTTCGGCAAGGTCACCATCTCCACGCTGAACTCCTACGGCAGCTTCATGTGCATCGCGACCATCATCAGCGGGTTCCGGGGACACCTGAACGTAACGCGTGTGCAGCGTCTGGTGTTCGTGCTGTTCATTGTCGGCGCCGCGACCTTGATCGCGCTGCTCGGCCAGCACTCGTTCCTCGGTGCGTTCAAGTCTTTCATCTTGTTCTTGCTGGCGTTCTTCACACCGTGGAGCGCGATCAACCTGGTGGACTACTACTGCATCACGCGCGAGCGTTATGACGTGCCGGCATTGAACGATCCGAAGGGTCGCTACGGTCGCTGGAACGCTCTTGGCATCAGCGTCTACGTCTTTGGTGTATTGGTTCAGTTGCCGTTCATTGCCACCAAGTTCTATACCGGTCCGTTGGTGAAAGCCATGGGCGGTGTGGACATCTCCTGGATCATCGGCCTGGTGGTCCCGGCGGCGCTGTATTACGTCGTCGCCAGGAAGTGGCACAGCGCAGTACCCGATCAATTGATCCTGCCGGTCGAGCAGGACGCGGTTGACGCACAACCGAGCAGGGCGGGCCGCATCCAAGCGGTCTGATGGGACGTTGACAGGGCTGGATGCCTCTTGACTGCCGTAAGCCAATCCAACTGATTAGGAGCGTCACATAATGAAGTCGAACAAGACCCTGCTGACCACATTGCTTTCCATGGGCCTGCTGGCCAGCGCCGGCGCCACGCAAGCGGCCGGTTGGTGCGAGTCGGGTAAACCGGTGAAATTCGCCGGCCTGAACTGGGAAAGCGGCATGCTGCTGACCGACGTCCTGCAAGTGGTGCTGGAAAAAGGCTACGACTGCAAGACCGACAGCCTGCCCGGCAACTCCATCACCATGGAAAACGCCCTGAGCAGCAACGACATCCAGGTATTTGCCGAAGAGTGGGTCGGCCGCAGTGAAGTCTGGAACAAGGCCGAGAAGGCCGGCAAGGTGGTCGGCGTCGGTGCCCCGGTGGTGGGCGCCATCGAAGGCTGGTATGTGCCGCGCTACGTGATCGAAGGCGATGCCAAGCGCAAGCTCGAAGCCAAGGCCCCGGGCCTGAAAAACATCGCCGACCTGGGCCAGTACGCCGCCGTGTTCAAGGACCAGGAAGAACCGTCCAAGGGCCGCTTCTACAACTGCCCGGCCGGCTGGACCTGCGAGCTGGACAACAGCGAAATGCTGAAGAGCTACGGCCTGGAAAAAACCTACACCAACTTCCGTCCAGGCACCGGCCCGGCCCTGGATGCGGCGGTGCTGTCGAGCTACAAGCGTGGCGAGCCGATCCTGTTCTACTACTGGTCGCCAACGCCGCTGATGGGCCAGGTGGACTTGGTCAAACTCGAAGAAAAACCCGGCGTGGATAAAAGCGTGAGCATCAAGGTCGGCCTGTCCAAGACCTTCCACGACGAAGCCCCGGAATTGGTGGCGGTGCTGGAAAAGGTCAACCTTCCGATCGATATCCTGAACCAGAACCTCGGGCGCATGGCCAAAGAGCGGATCGAGTCGCCGAAACTGGCGAAGATCTTCCTGAAGGAACATCCTGAAGTCTGGCACGCCTGGGTCAGTGAAGACGCTGCCAAGAAAATCGACGCGGCTCTGTAGGTCGAATCTTTCCCGGCCAACCGTGGGGCTGGCCGGGACATTCACCGCATCCACCTGATCGAGAGTCTCTTATGTTTCCCGAAAGCTTTACCTTCTCCATCGCCGACTGGGTCAACGGTTGGGTCGATTCCCTGGTGACCAATTATGGCGATGTGTTCCGGCACATCTCCGACACCCTGCTGTGGGCCATCGTCAACCTCGAAGGCCTGCTGCGCATGGCGCCGTGGTGGTTGATGCTGGCCATCGTCGGCGGCGTTGCCTGGCACGCCACCCGCAAGGTCGTCGCTACGGCGGTGATCGTCGGCCTATTGTTCCTGGTGGGTGCGGTGGGCCTGTGGGACAAATTGATGCAGACCCTCGCCCTGATGCTGGTGGCGACGCTGATCTCGGTGATGATCGGCATTCCCCTGGGCATTCTCTCGGCGCGCAGCAATCGCCTGCGTTCGGTGCTGATGCCGTTGCTGGACATCATGCAGACCATGCCGAGCTTCGTGTACCTGATTCCGGTATTGATGCTGTTCGGCCTGGGCAAGGTCCCGGCGATCTTCGCCACGGTAATCTACGCCGCGCCGCCGTTGATTCGCCTGACCGACCTGGGCATCCGCCAGGTGGACGGCGAAGTGATGGAGGCGATCAACGCCTTCGGCGCCAACCGCTGGCAGCAGCTGTTCGGCGTGCAACTGCCCTTGGCCCTGCCGAGCATCATGGCCGGGATCAACCAGACCACCATGATGGCCCTGTCGATGGTCGTCATCGCCTCGATGATCGGCGCCCGTGGCTTGGGTGAAGACGTGTTGGTGGGCATCCAGACCCTCAACGTCGGGCGTGGCCTGGAAGCGGGCCTGGCCATTGTGATTCTCGCCGTGGTCATCGACCGCATTACCCAGGCCTATGGTCGTCCTCGGCATGAGGTGAGCAAATGAGCAACGCAGCCATCAGCAAGATCGAAGTCAAGAACGTCTTCAAGATTTTCGGCAACCGCTCCAAGGAAGCCCTGGAGCTGATCCGCCAGAACAAGACCAAGGACCAGGTGCTGGCCGAAACCGGCTGCGTGGTCGGCGTGAATGACCTGTCGCTGAGCATCGGCACCGGTGAGATCTTCGTGATCATGGGCCTGTCCGGCTCCGGCAAATCCACGTTGGTGCGCCATTTCAACCGGCTGATCGATCCCACTAGCGGCGCGATCCTGGTGGACGGCGAAGACATCCTGCAACTGGACATGGACGCCTTGCGCGAATTTCGCCGGCACAAGATCAGCATGGTGTTCCAGAGCTTCGGCCTGTTGCCCCACAAGAGCGTGCTGGACAACGTCGCCTATGGCTTGAAAGTGCGCGGCGAGAGCAAGCAGGTGTGCGCCGAGCGGGCGCTGCACTGGATCAACACCGTGGGCCTGAAAGGCTACGAGAACAAATACCCGCACCAGCTCTCCGGCGGCATGCGCCAGCGCGTCGGTTTGGCCCGGGCCTTGGCGGCGGACACGGACATCATCCTGATGGACGAAGCCTTCAGTGCCCTCGACCCGCTGATCCGCGCGGAAATGCAGGACCAGTTGCTGGAACTGCAAAAGACCCTGCACAAGACCATCGTCTTCATCACCCACGACCTCGACGAGGCCGTGCGCATCGGCAATCGCATTGCGATTCTCAAGGACGGCAAGCTGATCCAGGTCGGCACGCCCCGGGAGATCCTGCACTCGCCGGCGGATGAGTATGTCGATCGATTCGTGCAGCGCAGGGCTGCGGTGGTTTGAGGGATTTGTGGTGGCTGGCGCGCTTTTGTGGCGAGGGAGCTTGCTCCCGCTCGGGCGCGTAGCGGCCGCTTCTTTTGGGCCTGCTGCGCAGTCCAGCGGGAGCAAGCTCCCTCGCCACAGAGGCTGTGCCTTTAGCCAGATGTGCTGCTGAAAAGAATTTTCCATGAGGTTTGAGATGTCCCAGGCTGAAAAAATCATCATCACCGGCGCCCCGTTGCGCTGGCAGGACGTGGTCGCCGTCGCCCGCTTCGGCGCTGTGCTCGAGCTGTCGACCCAGACCTGGGCACGGATCGACAATGCCCAGGCCATCGTCCAGCGCATCGTCGCCAGCGGCGAGCGTGCCTATGGCGTCAACACCGGCCTGGGCGCCTTGTGCAATGTCTCGCTCAAGGATGAACAACTCAGCCAACTGTCGCGCAACACCCTGCTCAGCCATGCCTGTGGCGTCGGCCCGGCGCTCTGCGACGAGCAGACCCGGGCGATTCTCTGCGCGGCCATCCACAACTACAGCCAGGGCAAGTCCGGCCTCCATCGCCGCGTGGTCGAGGCGCTGCTGGCCCTGCTCAATCGCGGCATCACCCCGCAAGTGCCGTCCCAGGGTTCGGTGGGTTACCTGACCCACATGGCCCACATCGGCATTGCGTTGCTGGGCGTTGGCCAGGTCAGCTATCGCGGGCAAATCGTCCCGGCGCAACAGGCCCTGGCCGCCGAAGGTTTGCAACCGGTGCAACTGGGGGCCAAGGACGGTTTGTGCCTGGTCAACGGCACGCCGTGCATGACCGGTCTCAGTTGCCTGGCCCTGGCCGATGCCACGCGGCTGGTGCAATGGGCCGACGTGATCGGCGCCATGAGTTTCGAGGCCCAGCGCGGCCAGATCGCCGCGTTCGACGCCGACGTCATCGCCCTCAAGCCACACCCGGGCATGCAGAAGGTCGGCGTCAACTTGCGGGCACTGCTCGACGGCAGCGAAGTCATCGCCGGTAGCCTGGGTATTCGCACCCAGGACGCCTTGAGTATCCGTTCGATTCCCCAGGTACACGGCGCGGCTCGCGACCAATTGGCCCATGCCCGGCAACAGATCGAAACCGAACTCAACTCGGTGACCGATAACCCGCTGTTGCTGGGGAGACCGGAGAACTTCCGGGTCATGTCCCAGGCCAATCCCCACGGCCAATCGGTGGCGTTGGCGGCAGACCTGCTGGCGATTGCCATGGCAGAGATCGGCTCCATCGCCGAGCGCCGCCTCGACCGTCTGATCAACCCGCACGTCAGCGGGCTGCCAGCCTTCCTGGTGGCCAACCCCGGCGTGAACTCGGGGATGATGATCGTGCAATACGTCGCCGCATCGCTGTGCGCGGAAAACAAGCAATTGGCGCAACCGGCGGTGCTGGACAATTTCGTCACCTCCGGGTTGCAGGAAGACCATTTGAGCATGGGCACCAACGCGGCCCTGAAACTGCACCGGGCGCTGGAAAACTGCACGCAGATCCTCGCCATCGAATACCTGCTGGCGGCCCAGGCCTTTGAGTTTCTCAAGGCCCAGCGCTTCGGCACCGGCACCGATATCGCCTGGAAGCTGCTGCGCGAGCGCGTCCCGGCTTACGACCAGGACCGCTGGCTGGCGCCGGACATCGCCAGCGCCGCCGGACTGCTCAAAGACCCGAATCTGCTGCACAACGTATTACCGAATTTGAACTGATCAAAAAAGCGCCAGCGTGCCAAGGCACCTCTTGCCCACAAGGCATCGCCCAAAAAGCGAAGGTGACGGATAACGGAACATTCCGGAGCGACTGGCGGGTGAAAAACAAAACTCTCAAAAGGAGCAATACATGACTGCCTTAAACCTGATTCCCGGCCAATTGAGCCTGGCTCAATTGCGTGACATCTATCAGCACCCGGTCACCCTGAGCCTGGACGCCAGCGCGTCGGCGCAGATCGAGGCCAGTGTTGCGTGCGTGGAACAGATCCTCGCCGAGAACCGTACCGCCTACGGCATCAACACCGGTTTTGGCCTGTTGGCCTCGACCCGCATTGCCAGCGAAGACCTGGAGAACCTGCAGCGCTCCCTGGTGCTGTCCCATGCCGCTGGCGTGGGCGAGCCGATCAGCGATGCGCTGGTGCGCTTAGTCATGGTGCTCAAGGTCAACAGCCTGAGCCGGGGTTTTTCCGGCATCCGTCGGCAGGTGATCGATGCGCTGATTGCGCTGATCAATGCCGAGGTCTACCCGCACATCCCGCTCAAGGGTTCGGTCGGTGCGTCCGGTGACTTGGCGCCGCTGGCCCATATGTCCTTGGTGCTGCTGGGCGAAGGCAAGGCCCGCTACAAGGGCGAATGGCTGCCGGCCGTCGACGCCCTGAAAGTGGCGGGCCTCGCGCCGCTGACCCTGGCCGCCAAGGAAGGCCTGGCGCTGCTCAACGGCACCCAGGTCTCCACCGCGTTTGCCCTGCGTGGCCTGTTCGAAGGCGAAGACCTGTTCGCCGGTGCCCTGGCCTTGGGCAGCCTCACGGTGGAAGCGGTGCTCGGTTCGCGTTCGCCATTCGATGCACGCATCCATGCCGCCCGCGGCCAGAAAGGCCAGATCGATGCCGCCGCGGCCTACCGCGACCTGCTGGGCGAGCGCAGCGAAGTCTCCGATTCGCACCAGAACTGCGACAAGGTCCAGGACCCGTACTCCCTGCGCTGCCAGCCGCAAGTGATGGGCGCCTGCCTGACCCAGTTCCGCCAGGCTGCCGAAGTGCTGGTGATCGAGGCCAACGCGGTGTCGGACAACCCGCTGGTGTTCGCCGCCGAGGGTGACGTGATTTCCGGTGGCAACTTCCACGCCGAACCGGTGGCGATGGCCGCCGACAACATGGCCCTGGCGATTGCCGAAATCGGCTCCCTGAGCGAGCGGCGCATTTCGCTGATGATGGACAAGCACATGTCGCAACTGCCGCCGTTCCTGGTGGCCAATGGCGGGGTGAACTCCGGCTTCATGATTGCCCAAGTGACTGCGGCCGCCCTGGCCAGTGAAAACAAGGCGCTGTCCCATCCCCATTCGGTGGACAGCCTGCCGACCTCGGCCAACCAGGAAGACCACGTCTCCATGGCCCCGGCTGCGGGCAAGCGCTTGTGGGAGATGGCCGAGAACACCCGTGGGATTTTGGCGGTGGAATGGCTGGCGGCGTGCCAGGGGCTGGACCTGCGCGGTGGTTTGAAGACCTCCGCCAAGCTGGAACAGGCCCGGGGTCTGTTGCGTGCAGAAGTGCCGTTCTATGAGAAGGACCGGTTCTTTGCGCCGGACATCAATGCAGCCAGCGAGCTGTTGGCGAGTCGGTGCCTGAACGAATTGGTTACGGCGCAGTTGTTGCCGAGCCTGTAAGGGCCTCATCGCGAGCAGGCACACATGATGTTGATCCGACTCGATACCTGTGGGAGCGGGCTTGCTCGCGAAAGCGCAGGGTCAGCTTGCATCAATGTCGAATGTACCGCCGTCTTCGCGAGCAAGCCCGCTCCCACAGGTTCTGTGCAGTCCTTGTGGGAGCGAGCCTGCTCGCGATTGATTTTGATAATTCGAGGAAACCGGGATGAAAACCCTCTGGCAAAACTGCCACGCCGCCACAATGGCCCAGGGCGTCTACTCGATCATCGAAGACGCCGCCATCGTCACCCAGGGCGAGCACATTCAATGGATCGGCCCGCGCGCCGAGTTGCCAGCAGGCGACTACCCGGCGGTCTACGACCTCAAGGGCGCCTGGGTCACGCCGGGGCTGATCGACTGCCACACCCACACGGTGTTTGGCGGCAACCGCAGCGGTGAGTTCGAACAGCGCCTGCAAGGTGTCAGCTACGCCGAAATCGCCGCGGCCGGCGGTGGCATCGCCAGCACCGTGCGCGCCACCCGCGCCGCCAGTGAAGACGAGCTGTTCGCCAGCGCGGCCAAACGCCTGAAAAGCCTGATGCGTGACGGCGTGACCACGGTGGAAATCAAGTCCGGCTATGGTCTGGACCTGGCCAGCGAACGCAAGATCTTGCGGGTCATTCGCCGCCTCGCTGCCGAACTTCCGGTCAGCGTACGCAGCACCTGCCTGGCGGCCCACGCCTTGCCGCCGGAATACAAGGACCGCGCCGATGATTACATCGAGCACATCTGCACCGAGATGCTGCCGGCCCTGGCGGCAGAGGGGCTGGTGGATGCGGTGGACGCCTTTTGCGAATACCTGGCCTTTTCCCCGGCGCAGGTCGAACGGGTGTTTATCACCGCGCAACAACTGGGGCTGCCGGTGAAGCTGCACGCCGAACAGTTGTCATCGCTGCATGGTTCCAGCCTTGCGGCACGCTACCAGGCGCTGTCGGCCGATCACTTGGAGTTCATGACCGAAGACGACGCCATGGCCATGGCCGCGTCCGGCACCGTGGCGGTGTTGCTGCCGGGGGCGTTTTATTTCCTGCGCGAAACCCAGCTGCCGCCCATGGACGCCCTGCGCAAGCACGGCGTGAAAATCGCCGTGGCCAGCGACCTCAACCCCGGCACTTCGCCGGCGTTGTCGTTGCGCTTGATGTTGAACATGGCCTGCACCTGTTTGCGCATGACCCCGGAAGAAGCCTTGGCGGGGGCGACGATTCATGCGGCCCAGGCCTTGGGCATGGCGCAGACCCACGGTTCGCTGGAAGCCGGCAAGGTCGCGGATTTTGTCGCCTGGCACATCGACCGCCCCGCTGACCTGGCGTACTGGCTCGGTGGCGATCTGGAAAAACGCGTCGTGCGTCACGGCGTGGAAATCGATTGAGGAGAACGGTTGTGGAGAAGGTCCTGAATTTAAAGCAAGGGCGCGTGCCGCTGTTGATCAGCATGCCCCACGCCGGCCTGCGCCTGACCCCGGCGGTACAGGCCGGGTTGATCCCCGAGGCCCAGAGCCTGCCGGACACTGACTGGCACATTCCCAAGCTCTATGAGTTCGCCAATGAGTTGGGCGCCAGCACCCTGGCCGCGGAATACTCGCGGTTCGTCGTCGACCTGAATCGTCCCGCCGATGACAAACCGATGTACGTCGGCGCCACCACCGGTCTGTACCCGGCGACGCTGTTCGATGGAGTGCCGTTGTTTCGCGAAGGACTGGAACCGTCGCCCGAGGAGCGGGCGACGTATCTGCAACAAGTCTGGATGCCGTACCACCAGGCGCTGGCGCAGGAGCTGGCGCGGCTCAAGGCTGAGTTCGGCTACGCCTTGCTGTTCGATGCCCACTCGATCCGCTCGGTGATCCCGCACCTGTTCGACGGCAAGCTGCCGGATTTCAACCTGGGCACGTTCAACGGCGCCAGCTGCGACCCGACCCTGGCCAGCCAGCTCGAAGCCATCTGCGCTCGCCATGGCCAGTTCACCCATGTGCTCAACGGGCGTTTCAAGGGCGGACACATCACCCGGTATTACGGCAACCCGGCCGAGGACATTCACGCGGTGCAACTGGAACTGTGCCAAAGCACCTACATGGAAGAGTTCGAACCGTTCAACTATCGCTCCGATCTGGCGGCGCCGACCCAGGTGGTGCTCAGGGAATTGTTGGAAGGCTTCCTGGCGTGGGGGCAAAAGGCCTACAAACATTAACCTGTGACCAAGCAGTCTTTGTGAAGGACTTCTTGTGAACGGGGGCTTCTGTGGCGAGGGAGCTTGCTCCCGCTTGAGTGCGCAGCGCTCAGAAGATTCTTGGGGTGGCTTCGCCACCCAGCGGGAGCAAGCTCCCTCGCCACAAAAGCATTTCAAGCCGCTCTCCCTGTCGCCACCGTGCAAAACCAAGTCGCCACAGTTCACCTTTACCTCCTCGACGCTGCGTAATGTTCCAGGCACGGTGCACCTAGACACCGACCTACAACAATCCACTGCCGCACGAGACCCCTCGCGATGAAAAGACTGTCCAAGCGCTGTCTGTCGTTCCTCTGCGGTACCGTTCTACTAAGCTCCGGCGCGATGGCCGCCGAGCCTGCATCCTGCCAGACCGTACGCATGGGCGTGGTCAACTGGACCGACGTGATTGCCACCAGCGGCATGGCCGACGTGTTGCTCTCCGGGCTGGGCTACGAAAGCAAGCAGACCAGCGCCGTGCAGCAGATCATCTTCGCCGGCATCCGCGACAAGCGGCTCGACATCTTCCTGGGCTATTGGAAACCGGCGATGGACAAGAACATCGCCCCGTTCCTGGCGGCCAACCAGGTGAAGGTCCTGGATAAACCCAGCCTGGCCGATGCCCAGGCCACCTTGGCCGTCCCGGACTACGTGGCCGCGGCGGGGCTCAAGACCTTTGCCGACATCGCCCGGTTCAAGGATCAGCTCGGAGGCAAGATCTATGGCATCGAGCCGGGCAGTGGCGCCAACACCACCATCAAGACCATGATCGAAACCAATCACTTCGGCCTCAAGGATTTCAAGCTGATCGAATCCGGTGAGGCCGGGATGCTGGCAGCGGTGCAGCGGGCCGTGAATCGCAAGGAGTTCGTGGTGTTCGTTGGCTGGACCCCGCACCCGATGAACATCAACATGAACATCGCCTACCTGACGGGCAGCGAAGACGTCTATGGTCCGAACGAAGGCGCCGCGACCGTGTCCACGGTGACCGCGCCGGACTATGCCCAGCGCTGTCCCAACGTTCAGCGGCTGCTGGAAAATCTCACGTTCACCGCCGCCCAGGAAAGCCAGCTGATGGTGCCGATCATGGAACGCAAGACACCCCAGGACGTCGCTCGGCAATGGCTGCGCGAGCATCCCGAGGATTTGCAGCGCTGGCTCGCCGGCGTGACCAGCTTCGATGGCAAGGATGGCGTAGCGGCGGTTCAGGCCAGCCTCAAGCGCTGACACAACCTTATGGACACTGATACCCCTGTGGCGAGGGAGCTTGCTCCCGCTGGGTTGCGAAGCAGCCCTAAAAAAAAGCGGGCGCTGCGCACCCGAGCGGGAGCAAGCTCCCTCGCCACAGAAGCCACAGAAGCCACAGAAGCCACAGAAGCCACAAAAACGGCTGAGCCACATCCTCTTTCGACGCATGGCAATCCAAGATGGCCTACCCACTTTCCCAGGCAATGTCCGCCTTCATCGACAAAACCCTGAGCTTCACCGCCCCGGACGACAGCCTCGACGGTTCGCGCCAGGCCTACAGCCAGATGTGCCGGGCGTTTACCCCGCCGCGTCCGCCAACGCTCGCGGTGGAGGATTTGCAGTTGGCCGGCGTGGCCATCCGGGCCTATCACCCGCGCATTGCGCCGCCGCTCGCCGGCTGGCCGTGCATTCTCTACCTGCACGGTGGCGGTTGGGTGGTGGGGGACCTGGATTCTCATGACTTCATCTGCATGGAACTGGCGGCTGAGCTTGGCGCGTTGGTAGTGGCGGTGGATTACCGGCTGGCCCCGGAGCATCCGTTTCCGGCCGCGTTCGAAGATTGCCTCGCGGTGTGGCACCACTTGGCGGACACCCCGTTTGCCATCGACCCGCGTCGCCGGGCGGTGGCCGGTGACAGTGCCGGCGGCAACCTCGCCGCTGCGTTGTGCTTGGCCTTGCGCGACGCCGGGCAGCCGTTGCCCCGGGCCCAGGTGTTGATCTACCCGGCGCTTGGTGGCCCGGCGGATTTGCCCTCACGTCAAGCGTGCGAAGATGCCCCGCTCTTGAGTGGCCGCGACCTGGAGCGCTATGAGGCGCTGTACCTGTGTGGCGTCCGGCCCACGCCTTATGCCATGCCGCTACTCGCCGACGACCTGGGCGGCGTGCCGCCAGCGCTGGTTGCCGTCGCGCAATGGGACCCGCTGCGCGACGATGGTGTCCGTTACAGCGAGCGGCTGAAAGCCGCAGGGGTGGACTCCGTGCTGTATATCGGCGAAGGGCTGGTCCACGGTTGCCTGCGTGGCCGGGGCCAGGTGCCAGAGGTCGATCAGTTGTATCGCACGCTGCTGGCGTTCCTGGCTGACATGCTTTGACTGCGCAGGGGGCATGCTCATTAAGGTGATTCGGGTTTATGATGCCGGACGGCAGATTAAATAGACGTCCCCACAGGGATGACTCGACCCCTTACGGAGCGCGCAATGCAGACTTTGTACCCGCAGATCAAACCCCATGCCCGGCACGATCTGGCTGTCGATGACACCCACACGCTCTATGTCGATGAAAGCGGTTCCCCGGAAGGTCTGCCAGTGGTTTTCATTCACGGTGGCCCGGGTGCTGGCTGCGATGCGCAGAGCCGGCGCTACTTCGATCCTAACCTTTACCGTATCGTCACCTTCGACCAGCGCGGTTGCGGTCGCTCCACTCCCCACGCCAGCCTGGAAAACAACACCACCTGGGATCTGGTCGAAGACCTGGAGCGCATCCGCAAGCACCTGGGCATCGAAAAATGGGTGCTGTTCGGCGGTTCCTGGGGCTCGACCCTGGCCCTGGCCTACGCCCAGACCCATCCGGAGCGGGTGCATGGCCTGATCCTGCGTGGGATCTTTCTCTGCCGTCCGCAGGAAATCGAGTGGTTCTATCAGGCTGGCGCCAGTCGCCTGTTCCCCGACTATTGGCAAGACTACATTGCGCCGATTCCGCTGGATGAGCGCGACGACTTGCTCAGCGCTTTCCACAAACGCCTGACCGGTAACGACCAGATTGCCCAGATGCATGCGGCCAAGGCCTGGTCCACCTGGGAAGGTCGTACCGCGACCCTGCGTCCTAACCCGCTGGTGGTCGATCGTTTCTCCGAGCCGCAGCGGGCGCTGTCGATTGCCCGGATCGAATGCCACTACTTCACCAACAACGCGTTCCTCGAACCCAACCAGTTGATTCGCGACATGGGCAAGATCGCCCATTTGCCGGGCGTCATCGTGCACGGTCGCTACGACGTCATCTGCCCGTTGGACAACGCCTGGGAGCTGCATCAGAACTGGCCCAACAGCGAACTGCAGGTGATCCGCGACGCCGGTCACGCCGCTTCGGAACCGGGAATTACCGACGCGCTGGTGCGCGCCGCTGCGCAAATGGCCCGGCGCCTGCTCGACCTGCCGCCCGAGGAAGCATGAAGGGGCTGCTGCAACGTGTGCGCTGCGCACGGGTCGAGGTAGCCGGTGAGATCGTCGGGGCCGTAGACCAAGGCTTGCTGGTGCTGGTGGCCGTCGAGCCCGGGGATACCCGGGCCAGCGCCGACAAACTTCTGCATAAGCTGCTTAACTATCGCGTGTTCAGCGACGCCGAGAGCAAGATGAACCTGTCCCTGGTGGATGTCGGTGGTGGGCTGCTGCTGGTGTCGCAGTTCACCTTGGCGGCGGACACCAAAAGCGGCCTGCGTCCAAGTTTTTCCACGGCCGCGCCTCCGGCCTTGGGCGAAGAGTTGTTCAACTATTTGCTGGCCCAGGCGAAACAGGTGCATGGCACAGTGGCATCAGGTAGATTCGGCGCCGACATGCAGGTGCATCTGGTCAATGATGGCCCGGTAACCTTCCTGTTACAGTCCTGAAAGCGTTTGAAACATCTTTTCCGTTCTGTTTCGAGGCTAAACAGGGAGTTTTCTCGATAAATACTTTGCTACCCCTGATGCGTTGTCACGCGGGCTACTAGATAATCGCGCGCTACGGGGGATCAGCGTTCGCTGGTCCATTTGACTTAGGTAGAGACTTGTCCTGAACCGTTTGGGGAATCATTTTGCCCCGTCGGAGTCGGAACAATGCTCGCCAACTTGGCAAGAGTGGTCCGCAGGAACGGTTTTTCAGCGCCGTTACCGTGTAGATACTTTATCTGGCCGTTGGTTTTTTGATCAGTTTTCGGCGAGGGTTGCTCGTGATTGTTAGTCCCTGTAATGCACCAAAAATGACTGCCAAACGGTTTAGAAGCGCCTTGGTAGCGGGCTCGGCCCTGCTGTGCCTGTTCGGCGCGGGCCAACTGTGGGCATTCAGCCTGGATGATGTATCGGCGAAGGCACAAGAACTGGCCGGGCAGAAATTCGAAGCCCCGCGCAGCAATTTGCCGAACGAATTCCGCGAAATGAAGTTCGCCGATTATCAGAAAATCCGTTTCCGCACCGAAAAAGCGGAATGGGCCGACCAGAAGACCCCGTTCCGGCTGTCTTTCTATCACCAGGGCATGCATTTCGACACGCCGGTGAAAATCAACGAAATCACCGCGACCACCGTCGACGAGATCAAGTACGACCCGACACGGTTCGATTTCGGCGACGTGAAGTTCGATCCCAAGGCCACCGAACAGTTGGGCTACGCCGGTTTCCGCGTGTTGTACCCGATCAACAAGGCCGACAAGCAAGACGAAATCATGACCATGCTGGGCGCGAGTTATTTCCGCGTCATCGGCAAGGGCCAGGTCTACGGCTTGTCCGCGCGTGGCATGGCCATCGACACCGCGTTGCCATCCGGTGAAGAGTTCCCACGCTTTCGCGAGTTCTGGATCCAGCGTCCGAAACCAACCGACAAGCACCTGGTGATCTTCGCCCTGCTGGATTCGCCACGGGCCACTGGCGCTTATCGCCTGACCGTGCGTCCGGGCACCGACACCGTTGTCGACGTGAAATCCCGGGTGTTCCTGCGCGATCGCGTCAACAAACTGGGCATCGCCCCGTTGACCAGCATGTTCCTGTTCGGCGCCAACCAGCCGTCCAAGGTGCTCAACTACCGTCGTGAACTCCACGATTCCAGCGGCCTGTCCATCCATGCCGGCAACGGCGAGTGGATCTGGCGTCCGCTGAACAACCCGAAACACTTGGCCGTGAGCAACTTCTCGGTAGAAAACCCGCGTGGTTTCGGCCTGCTGCAACGGGGTCGTGACTTCAGCCACTATGAAGACCTGGATGACCGTTACGAAAAACGCCCAAGCGCCTGGATCGAACCGAAAGGCGATTGGGGCAAGGGCACCGTCGATCTGGTCGAGATCCCGACCGCCGACGAAACCAACGACAACATCGTTGCGTTCTGGAGCCCGGAAAAACTGCCTGAGCCAGGCCAGCCACTGGACTTCGCCTACCGTCTGCACTGGACCCTCGACGAAGCCAACCTGCACTCGCCAGACAGTGCCTGGGTCAAGCAGACCCTGCGCTCCACCGGTGATGTGAAGCAGTCCAACCTGATCCGTCAGCCGGACGGCAGCGTGGCCTACCTGGTGGACTTCGAAGGGCCGTCCCTGCAAGCGTTGCCTGAAGACGCCGAAGTGCGTAGCCAGGTGAGCGTTGGCGATAACGGCGAGATCGTCGAGAACAGCGTGCGCTACAACCCTGAAACCAAGGGCTGGCGCCTGACGCTGCGACTGAAGATCAAGGACCCGAAACAGGCCACCGAGATGCGTGCGGCACTGGTTCGTCCGCTGACGCCTGTCGAAGCCCCGGCCGCCTCGCATTCCGCGACCACGACCCTGGCCAAGGCTGACAAGATCGCCCGCCAGCAGACTGAAAAAGAGCTCGCGAAAGAAAAAGCGCAAGACGAAGCCAAGGCTGTCCAGGCGGACACCGCCGCGGTCGAACCGACCCCAACCCAGCAGGAACCGGAACCGACTGAGCAAGTCCTGACCGAGACCTGGAGCTATCAGTTGCCAGCCGATGAGTAATACTCCAGTACAGCCAGAGACGCTCAGTGAGTACCTGGCCCACTTGCCCATGACCGACGAGCAGCGCGCCGAACTGGCGGGCTGCAAGTCCTTCAGCGAATTGCACGAACGCCTGTCGTCGCCGACGTTCGACGCGCCCACCGAGGCTGTGCAAGCCTCGGTGGGCCGCCGGCTGACCCTGAGCACCGCCGAAGAGCTTGAAGAAGCGGAAATGCTGGGGCTCGACGCCAGTGGCCGGGTGTGCCTGAAAGCGACGCCGCCGATCCGTCGGACCAAGGTCGTGCCGGAGCCGTGGCGCACCAATATCCTGGTGCGCGCCTGGCGGCGCCTGACCGGTCGCACCAACCCGCCGAAGCCGCCCAAGGATGAGCGCGTGCTGCCCCATGCACGCTGGCGTACCGTGGGTTCGATCCGCCGCTACATTCTGTTGATCCTGATGCTCGGCCAGACCATCGTCGCCGGTTGGTACATGAAGGGCATCATGCCGTACCAGGGCTGGTCGTTCGTCGACCTGGAAGAAGTCCTGCACCAACCGCTGTTGCAGACGGCCACGCAAGTGCTGCCGTATGCGTTGCAGACCAGCATCCTGATTCTGTTCGGGATCCTGTTCTGCTGGGTGTCGGCGGGTTTCTGGACAGCGTTGATGGGCTTTCTCGAATTGCTCACCGGCCACGACAAATACCGCATCTCCGGCGCCAGCGCCGGCAACGAGCCGATTCCCAAGGATGCCCGCACCGCGCTGGTGATGCCGATCTGCAACGAAGACGTGCCGCGGGTATTCGCCGGTTTGCGCGCCACCTTCGAGTCGGTGGCCGCCACCGGTGACCTGGATCGCTTCGATTTCTTCGTGCTCAGCGACAGTAACGAGACCGATATCTGCGTGGCCGAACAGCAAGCCTGGCTGGACGTCTGCCGTGAAGCCGGGGGCTTCGGCAAGATCTTCTACCGTCGTCGTCGCCGTCGCGTGAAACGCAAGAGCGGCAACCTCGACGACTTCTGCCGTCGTTGGGGCAGCGACTACAAGTATATGGTCGTGCTCGATGCGGACTCGGTGATGAGCGGCGAATGCCTGACCAGCCTGGTGCGCCTGATGGAAGCCACGCCGGACGCCGGCATCATCCAGACCGCGCCGCGGGCTTCGGGCATGGACACGCTGTATGCGCGCATGCAGCAATTCGCCACGCGAGTGTACGGTCCGCTGTTCACCGCCGGTCTGCACTTCTGGCAGTTGGGTGAATCCCATTACTGGGGTCACAACGCGATCATCCGGATGAAGCCGTTCATCGATCACTGCGCCTTGGCGCCGTTGCCGGGTAAAGGCGCGTTCTCGGGCGCGATCCTGTCCCACGACTTTGTCGAAGCCGCGCTGATGCGCCGTGCCGGCTGGGGCGTGTGGATTGCCTATGACCTGCCGGGCAGCTACGAAGAGCTGCCACCGAACCTGCTGGACGAACTCAAGCGTGACCGTCGCTGGTGCCACGGCAACCTGATGAACTTCCGGCTGTTCCTGGTCAAGGGCATGCACCCGGTGCACCGTGCGGTGTTCCTGACCGGCGTGATGTCTTATCTGTCGGCGCCGCTGTGGTTCTTCTTCCTGGTGCTGTCCACCGCGCTGCTGGCGGTGAACACGCTGATGGAGCCGCAGTACTTCCTTGAGCCACGCCAGCTGTATCCGCTGTGGCCGCAATGGCATCCGGAAAAGGCCATCGCCCTGTTCTCGACCACCATCGTGTTGCTGTTCCTGCCCAAGCTGCTGAGCATCGTGCTGATCTGGGCCAAGGGCGCGAAGGAATTCGGTGGCAAGTTCAAGGTGACCATGTCGATGCTGCTGGAGATGCTGTTCTCCATGCTGCTGGCGCCGGTGCGGATGATCTTCCACACCCGTTTCGTGCTCGCCGCGTTCCTGGGCTGGGCCGCGACCTGGAACTCGCCGAAACGTGACGACGACTCAACGCCATGGAGCGAAGCGGTCAAGCGTCACGGTCCGCAAACCTTGCTGGGCTTCTTCTGGGCCTTGCTGGTGATCTGGCTGAACCCAAGCTTCCTCTGGTGGCTGGTGCCGATCGTTGGGTCGCTGATCCTGTCGATCCCGGTGTCGGTGATCTCCAGTCGCGTGGGCCTGGGCTTGAAATCCCGTGATGAGAGCTTGTTCCTGATTCCCGAGGAATACGCACCGCCCCAGGAGCTGCTGTCGACGGACCAGTACACCCATGAGAACCGTTGGCACGCGCTGAACGACGGTTTCATTCGGGCGGTGGTCGATCCACAACAGAACGCCTTGGCGTATGCGCTGGCCACCTCGCGTCACGGCCAGGCCGAGCCGATTGAATGGCTGCGGGTCGAACGCGTTCGCCACGCTTTGAAGGTCGGCCCTGCCGGTCTCAATAACGCTGAGCGGCTGGCCTTGCTGAGCGACCCGGTGGCCTTGTCCCGCTTGCATGAGCAGGTCTGGAGCGAGGCGCATCCCGAGTGGCTGGCGGCGTGGCGTGAGTCGGTGAAGGCCGATCCCCATGCACCGTTGCTGCCGCTACAGCCGGTGAGCGTACAGCCTCAAGTGGCCTGATACACAAAAAGCCTCGCTTCTGGAAAGAAGCGGGGCTTTTTGTTGGCCTAAGGATTTGTACCAAGGACTTCCGAAGTTCGAGCGACTAGCGTTATTAAACAACCGGCGTGACATTGACGTCTGGACTGAGGAAATCAATGTGAAAGCCGCTGGAGCCATCTCCGATAGCTAAATGGACACCGCTGATACCCTCATTCATTTGAGAGTTCACCTTGTAATCTATGAAGGCTGTTATTTCTTCGTTGACGCCGATGGCGAATTCGGTCAAGCCGAGCCCTCGAACCCCGGCAGCCGATTTCAATGTTTCGATATGTTCCTCGTTGTCGACTTGTAAAGACGTGACTTTGTTTTCCACGACTGTCAGCCATCCTCCCGCCTTGGCTATCGACTCTGATAACAGCTTAAGCCTGGCTCGAATGTCCTCAGGTAGTTGTGGGTTGGCTTTTCTTAATACCGTTAAGATCCCAGAAATCTTAAGTTTGCCGTTCAAGCAAAACGGACAGCGTTCATGGGTATTCATGTGGGCATAGTGGACTTCGAAAAACTCGGCCGCTGAGTGTATGAAACTCTCTGAGATGTCTTCCTCTATCAACGCATAGGGTTCTGCTTGGCGGTTGAGTGTGACTTTTCCAGAGGTGTCTTCGCCTGAGAGGAGAAAAGAGTCATAGGAGTTAAGCATGTTTAAAAAGAAGCGCTGTCTTTCTAATGCTCTTCTGAAATCGCTGTTGAGAAGTAAGTGCAAACTGTAGTTCGCGCTACTGAAAGACGGGTCGAAAACCTGTGCTGCGCAGAAAACGCTCTTCTTGACTGGGGTGGCCTTGGCTATCTCCAACGTGAGCTTGGCCGCGTTGTTGCTGAACGAGAAAATTATGCTATGTCGAGGAAGAGCACTAAGCTCGTGGATGTGTGCTGTGTTTAATCCTTGATGACTGCATTCATCAAGGAATTCCTGTGAGTCTGCAACGACCCAGAATTCTTCCTCTCCAAAAAGTGTGTGGATACGGGGCATGGATGACATGGGTTGCTCCTGAATAGGCGGACGGCATGTACATGCCGCCCGCTGGTTAGCGGAAGTCAGTCCTCCGTGTAGGCCCAAGCCAATGGAGCCCATCCAAAGTTTTCCGGCCCCGAGGTCAAGCGACTCAGTTTCTCTGATGTATCTATTTTCTGTTCCATATTCACCCTCCTTTTTTGTTGGGAATCCCTTTGTCGAACAAGGGAGGCTCTATTAATTCAAGTCTTTCTGGAATTTGGAATAGGTTTGCCTGAGTGTTTTTAGAATGAATTGTGCTGTTTTTGATTTGCTGGCTGTGAAGAAGTTATTTGTGTAGGAAGTGTCTGTAGCGGATTTCTGAAATTTAAGGAAATGGCAGTCTGACGTTGTTTGGGTGGTCTAGTGTTGATAGGTTTTATTACTGTTCGTTTGAGATTTGGAATTAAGGGGGTCGGAAATGGCAGGTACAAAAAAATATTTGTCTGATGCAGCTCTCCAGCAGGCATTGACCGTAACAGACTTGACGGAAACACATACACCCGTCCACGCGGTTCGGCTGATGGTTAATGAGATTGTCGAGGGATTGGTCCGTAGCGGCTGGCCTCGGGCATGTATTCAGACTGGCCCGCGTATCGTGTCCGCTGAAGAAAACTATGGGCTACTAGGCTATGACCCGGCAGAGATCACCTTGGGCAGCGAACACACTCGCTGGGTGAGCGAGCATTCGCTATTGCGCACACAAACCACTAGCCAGATTCCCGCCGCCCTTCAACGGGCTGCTCAAGAGCGCAAGACGGGGGAGATGATCCTGCTCGCCGCTCCGGGCATTACCTTTCGCCGCGACAGTCGGGATAGATGGCATTGCGCCGAACCGCATCAAATGGATATTTGGGTTCTGGGCGATCCGGAACTTTCGGATCGCGACCATCTGTTGCGTCTGGTCGGCGATATTCTCGGCGCTGCGGTACCTGAGAAGCCTTGGGTCTACAGCGACAGCCCGCATCACTACACCGAGGGCGGAATCGAAGTGAATGTATTGAACGACGGTGCCAATGTTGAAGTACTCGAATGTGGCCTCATCGCCACTTCATTGCTGCGGCGATTGGAAATTGATCCTCGGCGCCATGGTGGACTGGCGTTGGGAATGGGCCTGGATCGGCTGACGATGCTACGCAAGGGCATTCCAGATATCCGTTTGTTGCGTGACTCTAACGAGCGGGTGCAGGCCCAAATGCTGGATCTGCGGCCATGGAACGCCGTTTCGCGATTGCCTTCGATTTCTCGGGATATTTCGGTGGCGGTGTCTCCTGGATTGAGTGAGGAGGTGCTGACTGAGAGGATGCTGCAGGCGGCCGGGGACTGTTCTGGCTGGATCGAGGAAATGCAGATCAAAGGACGTTGGGTCTCGTCTGAATTGCCCCCCCAGGCTATTGAGCGGCTCGGCCTTCTGGCCGATCAGGAGAATGTTCTACTGCGCGTCGTACTGCGTGATTGTTCTCGGTCAATCACGACTGCGGAGGCCAATGCTTTGTATGAAAGGATTCAGTCGGCGTTGCACGAGGGCGCTCCGGGAGCAGGGTACCGAATGGACTTGACGGTACGTTGATGCACTCGCCAATTGTTCTGGTTGCGTCTCCCAGATAAATCAAAATAGCCCCGCTTCTGGAAGAGTGCGGGGCTACTTATTGTGGCGATGTCGGTCAGTGCTGCGGGTTGATGCTATCCAACATCTGGTTTGCCAATAACCTGCTTAGTTCGATCAGTTGCTGAATGCCGAAGGCAACGTGGCGTCGAGAGCCTTTCAGGTCAAACGCAAGGTCGCTGACCATGGCATCGGCTGAGGCCAGGTTTTCGCTGAGGTTGGCCAGCAGGCTTTCGGTGTCGATGCCGTCGACGACGGTGAAAAGCTGGCCTGGCGAGGATTTGCTCTCGGATTTGGCCTGTTTGGGGTTCAGGTAGTAATCGAGCGCGCGATCAGAGGCTTTCTGGAGTTTCTTGGGGTCGGTTTCTGGCTCTGGGGGATTGGGTGTGGCTTTGTACATGTTGACGCTCCTAGGGTAATGGAGCCGCCAGACATCGCTGCTAAACGATAATGGGTGGCGACTGTACGCGGGTTAGCAGACCGGGACCCTAGAACCCGGCAGACCCGAAGGTCTCCCACGCACAACCGCCATGACATAGATGCGCAGGCGCTGAAGCCTGCTCACGCATGTGGAGAGCGTACGTCTAGGATTGTCCAGGCTGCTAAACCCGATCGCTGAACTGACAGCGACCCGCAAACGTTAAAGCCCGGGCCCAAGGCGTACAAGCCGGCGGATTCTGGCGTAGTTGTAGGCAATGGCGCAAGGCTCCGTAGCCTTGGGATGACGGACTGTGGGAGTGGGGGATTTTTGTGTGTATATCCGTTATTTAGGTAACGGATATTCACACAACCCTAACACCACACCAGGTCAAACCCGAAACCGCCCCACCAACGTCTGCAAATGAACCCCCAACCGCGCCAGCTCAGCACTGGAGGCAGCCGTCTCCTCACTGGACGCCGCCGTCTGCTCCGACACATCACGCACATTCAGCACACTACGATTAATCTCCTCAGCCACCGCACTCTGCTGCTCGGCCGCCGCTGCGATCTGCTGGTTCATCGACTGGATCGCCGAAACCGTACGGGTGATGTTCTCCAACGAGCCCCCCGCGCGGCGGGTCAGTTCGACGCTGTTGTCGGTCAGGTTGCGGCTGTTGTCCATGATGGTCGCGACCTGCTGGGTGCCCGATTGCAGGCCGACGATCAGCTCTTCGATTTCTTCGGTGGACTTCTGGGTGCGCTGCGCCAGGCTGCGAACCTCATCGGCCACCACCGCAAAACCACGCCCGGCTTCCCCGGCACGGGCCGCTTCGATGGCGGCGTTGAGGGCCAGCAGGTTGGTTTGCTGGGCCACGGATTTAATCACGTCGAGCACGCTGCCGATCTTGTCGCTTTCACGCTTCAGGTCGCCCATCGCCGCGGTGGAGTTACCTACTTCGAGGGCCAGGCGTTCGATTTGGGCGATGGCTTCGCCGACCACTTTTTCGCCTTCACGCGCCTGCTGGTCGGCGGCGACGGCGGCTTCGGAAGCTTCCTCGGCGTTGCGCGCCACTTCCTGCACCGTGGCGGTCATTTCGTGCATGGCGGTGGCGACCTGATCGGTTTCCACTTTTTGGCTGTTGACCCCGGCGCTGGTCTGTTCGGTCACGCTTGAGAGTTGTTCAGCGGCGCTGGCGATCTGGGTAACCCCTTCACCAATGCCACCGATCAATTGCCGTAGGCCGACGGTCATGCTTTGCATGGCACGTTGCAGTTGGCCGAGTTCGTCGCGGCGGTCGGAGGTAAGGTTGTGGGTCAGGTCGCCAGCGGCGACGCGCTCTGCCACCTTCAGGGTCTGATCCAGCGGGCCGACGATCTGTCGGGTAATGAGCAGGGCGGCGATCACGCCAAACAGCAGCGCCAGTGCGGCGGCTGCGATCAGGACGCTCTTGGCCTGGGCGGTGTCGTGGTCGCGCACGGCGGTCTGGGACACGGTGAGCTTCTGGCTGGAATCGATCAGTACCTGGCCCTGCTGACTCATGCTCTGCAATGCGGCGCCGTTATCAAGTTGGGAATCGCGGAACTGGCTGACTGCCGCTCGATAGATGTTCATCGAGTCGCTGGCCTGTTGGAGCTTGTCGGCGTGCTCTTCGGGCAACTGCGCCGGCAAGCGTGCCAAGAGTTTCAAGACATCGGTGATTGCATCGATGGCCGGTTGTTGGGCCTCGCTTTTACCGCTGTAGGTGTAGCCGCGAACCTGATAGCGCGCCTGTTGGATGGCCTTGCTCAAGGTCACGATGCTGTTGAACTGGGTGATGTCGCCACCTTGCAGCAGCGCTTTTTCCACTTCGGCGACGCGGGCCACGGTGTTATCGGCGCTGGCGCCCAGCTTGCTGCGGGCATCTTCGCGGCTGACGGTGGCGCTGGTCATTTGGGCGAAGGCGCTTTTGTATTCGGCGACGGCGGCCAGTTGCTGGTCGATCAATGCAACATCGGCTGGCTGTTCGATCAACTCGCGAGCGGTTTTCAGGCCGGCTTCGAGTTTGCCAAGCAGGTCGTTGACCTGTTGTGGCCCTTTCTCGCCCCGCGTGGTGTTGTAGTCGATGCTGGCCAGGTTCAAGTCCTTGCTCAAGTCATTGAGACTGGCAATGAACCCCAGCTTGTCGCCCCGGCTGATGACATTGCCCAGGCCGGACCAGCCGGTGAACGCAATCATCAAGGTGAGGAGCAGCACCAGGCCGAAGCCTGCGCCGAGTTTGCGGTTAACGCTTACATTTCCCAGACCCTGGGCAAGCCACCCGAACATGCTGATACTCCCTTGGAGCGCTGATTTGGTTTTATGGGGACTGTATCGGCGGCTTGGGTGGGATCTGTAGGCGTTTGTCGATATTTCGTGGCGAGGGAGCTTGCGCCCGCTTGGTCGCGGAGCGGCCACCTCAGCTTCAGGATTTGCGACTGCTTCGCAGCCGAGCGGGCGCAAGCTCCCTCGCCACAGGGAAACAGTCGGGCCGTTAGAACAACCGGGCTAGTAGGGCCGTAACGGCAGTCTCGACCCGCAGGATCCGCTCTCCCAGCTGCACCGGTTGCAAGCCAGCCTTGCCCAGCAGCTCGATCTCGTAGGGGATCCAGCCGCCTTCGGGGCCAATTGCCAGGGTGACGGGTTCCGTCAGGGCCCGGGGGCAGGGCGGGTGGTTGCCTGGGTGGCCGACCAGCCCGAGGGTCCCGTCCACAAGGGCCGGCAGGCGGTCTTCAACGAAGGGCTTGAAGCGCTTTTCAATGACGATTTCAGGCAGCACGCTGTCCCGAGCCTGCTCCAGGCCCAGGATCAATTGCTCACGAATCGCCTCGGGCTCCAGGAACGGCGTCTGCCAAAAGCTCTTTTCCACGCGATAGCTGTTGACCAGCACCACCCGCGGCACGCCCATGGTGGCGACGGTCTGGAACACTCGCCGGAGCATTTTCGGACGCGGCAGGGCGAGCACCAGGGTCAGCGGCAACTTGGCCGGTGGCGCCTGGTCGAGGATCACTTGCAGTTCGGCTTCCCGAGCTTCCAGGCGCAGCACCTGGGCTGTGCCCATCAACCCGCCAATGCGCCCGACACGCAGGTTGTCGCCGACCGCGCTGCGGTGGACTTCCTGCATGTGGGTCAACCGCCGATCGCTCAGGATGACGCGGTCAGGCCCGATGAAATCGGCCTCTTCGAGCAGCAGCAGGTTCACGCTTGGGTCGCTGGCGGCTGATCGTTGTGGTCATCGACCGGTTGGTCCTCGGGGTCTTCCTGCCGACGTTTGCGCACCAGGCCACCGAACAGGATGCCGATCTCGAACAGTAGCCACATCGGCACGGCCAACAGGGTCTGGGAGAAGATATCCGGCGGGGTCAGGATCATGCCGACCACGAAGCAGCCGATGATCACGTAGGGGCGGATCTTCTTCAGGTAGGCGACGTCGACCACGCCGATCCACACCAGCAGCACCACCGCCACCGGGATTTCGAACGCCACACCGAAGGCGAAGAACAGCGTCATGACGAAATCCAGGTAGCTGCTGATGTCCGTCATCATCTCAACGCCCGCCGGGGTGGCGGCGGCGAAGAACTTGAAGATCAGCGGGAACACCAGGTAATAGGCGAAGGCCATGCCGGTGTAGAAGAGCA
Organism: Pseudomonas sp. SWRI179; assembly: GCF_014268705.1. NCBI lineage: Bacteria > Pseudomonadati > Pseudomonadota > Gammaproteobacteria > Pseudomonadales > Pseudomonadaceae > Pseudomonas > Pseudomonas sp. SWRI179. The sequence goes on from NZ_JABWRA010000030.1 coordinate 55,543, forward strand.
GGATGCTGGACACCAGTAGCGGCACGGCGATGCGTTTTTCATGCTTGTACAGGCCCGGTGCGATGAAGCCCCAGATCTGGTGCAGGATCACCGGGATCGCCAGGAACAGGGAGACCATCATCGTCAGCTTCAGTGGCGTCAGGAACGGCGACGACACATCGGTGGCGATCATCGTCGCCCCTACCGGCAAGTACTGGCGCAGCGGCGTGGAGACGAAGGTGTAGATCTGCTGGGTGAAGGAAAACAGCCCGGCGAAGATGATGAAAACCGCCGCGACGCAACGCAGCAGGCGGGTGCGCAACTCGGTGAGGTGCGATACCAGCGGCATCGGCTGGTCGTTTTCAGGGATATCGCTCATGGGGCTCGCGGCGGCAAAGTAGGGTCGTTAGGCGCAGGCGCAGCGGTGGAGGCTGTGTCCGCTACCGTCGGTGTCGCTGGCGCCGGTTCTGCCACCGGCACGCCGCTTTCTGGCGTCTGGGAAGCCATCGTCGGCTCGACCACGGGCTGGACCGGCGTCGGTTCCTGTTGGGTCGGCGTGAAGATTTTCCGCGCTTCCTGCTCCAGGGACAGAATATGTTCGTTGTGCAGTTGCCGACGGATATCGTCGGCACCGATTTCACGTTCAACTTCCTGTTTGATCGCATTGAAGCTGCGCTTCAGGCGCCCGATCCACAGACCGGCAGTGCGCGCAGCACCCGGCAGGCGCTCGGGGCCCAATACCAACAGGGCGACGAGACCGACGAGCAGCAGTTCAGTGAAGCTGATCCCAAACATTAGTCAGTGCTCACGAGTCTTTGCGGATGGGCTCTTCGACTTTCTGGGCCTGCACATCGATGGTATTCGGTGCATTCACAGGCTGAGTGGCCTGCGGGTGTACCGGTTGGGCCGGTTGTCCGGGCTGGGCTTGGGTGGTCGTCGGATCGGCCGGTTTTTCATCATCGTTCATGGCTTTGCGAAAGCCCTTGATCGACTCGCCGACATCGGTGCCGAGGTTTTTCAGTTTCTTGGTACCGAACACCAGCACCACGACGACCAGGATGACGACCCAGTGTTTCCAGTCAAAGATACCCATGTGGCTACTCCTCTCAAAAATTGATCAGGCGGACGGGCGCGAGGCTTTCTCGACGTGCCCGGACAGACCGAAACGACGGTCCAGTTCATCCAGTACGGCCTGCGGATGCTGCCCCAGTTGGGCCAGCATGACCAGGCTGTGGAACCACAGGTCGGCGGTCTCGTAGATCACGTCGCTGCAATCGCCGCTGACAGCGGCGTCCTTGGCGGCGAGGATGGTCTCGATCGACTCTTCGCCGACTTTCTCCAGAATCTTGTTCAAGCCCTTGTGGTACAGGCTGGCGACATAGGAACTGTCGGCGGCGGCGCCCTTGCGCTCTTCCAGCACCTGGGCCAGGCGGGTCAGGGTGTCACTCATGGGTATGTCCTGAATAAATGGCATGCGGGTCCTTGAGCACCGGGTCGACGGTTTTCCAATCGCCGTTCTCGAAGACGCGATAAAAGCAGCTTTGACGGCCGGTGTGGCAGGCAATCTCGCCGACCTGCTCGACCATCAGGATGATGACGTCGCCGTCGCAGTCCAGGCGCATCTCATGCAGGTGCTGCACGTGGCCGGACTCTTCACCCTTGCGCCACAGCTTGCCACGGGAACGTGACCAATAGATGGCGCGGTTCTCGGCAGCGGTCAGGGCCAGTGCTTCGCGGTTCATCCAGGCCATCATCAATACGCGCCCGGTCTTGTGGTCCTGGGCGATGGCCGGCACCAGGCCGTCAGCGTCCCACTTGATCTCGTCCTGCCAGTTTTTCATCGTTGGTCCTGACGGCAGCGGCAAGCTTTAAGCTTCAAGCTGCAAGTAAAAGCGATTCTGTGTTGGGTTGAGCGATGGGTTCACCGTTTTAGCTTGAGGCTTGCAGCTTATCGCTTGCAACTGATCCGTGCTATCGACGAACGACCAGATACAGACCGACCACCACCATGATACCGGCCGGCCAGTGGCCCAGTTGGCTCAGCGGCCCGCCGGTCGCCAGCACCGCGCCGCCCCCCAGGTGAGCCGCGCCAAGCAGGCGCAACAGCCAGTCGTCCTTGCGTCGATGCCACGGGGGCGCCGGGTCGTGGGCGTGGGGCTGGGACATGCGTTCGAGCAGGTCGCGGGTCATATTGGCCAGGTGCGGGATCTGCTCGAATTGGCTCTGCACGTTGCCCAGCAAGGTTCGCGGGCTGACGCGCTCGCGCATCCAGCGTTCGAGGAACGGTTGGGCGGTGTTCCACAGGTCGAGGTCCGGGTACAGCTGACGGCCCAGACCCTCGATGTTCAGCAGGGTTTTCTGCAACAGCACCAACTGCGGCTGGACCTCCATGTTGAAGCGACGCGCAGTCTGGAACAGGCGCATCAGCACCTGGCCGAAGGAAATATCTTTTAACGGTTTTTCGAAGATCGGTTCGCACACGGTACGGATCGCCGCTTCGAATTCGTTGAGCTTGGTCTCGGCCGGCACCCAGCCTGAATCGATGTGCAGTTGGGCGACGCGACGGTAGTCACGCTTGAAGAAGGCGAACAGGTTACGTGCCAGGTAGTCCTGGTCCTCAGGGGTCAGGCTGCCGACGATGCCGCAGTCGATGGCAATGTATTGCGGGCTCCATGGCTGTACGGTGCTGACGAAGATGTTGCCCGGGTGCATGTCGGCGTGGAAAAAACTATCGCGAAATACCTGGGTGAAGAAAATTTCCACGCCGCGCTCGGCCAGCAATTTCATGTCAGTGCGCTGGTCTGCCAAGGTCGCCAGGTCAGTCACCTGGATGCCGTAGATGCGCTCCATCACCAATACTTTCGGCCGGCACCAGTCCCAATAGACTTGCGGCACATAGAGCAGCGGCGAGCCTTCGAAGTTGCGACGCAACTGGCTGGCGTTGGCGGCCTCGCGCAGCAGGTCGAGTTCGTCGTAGATGGTTTTTTCGTAATCCTGGACCACGTCCACCGGGTGCAGCAGGCGGGCATCGGCCGACAACCGCTCGGCGGCGCGAGCGAGAATGAACAGCCACGCCAGGTCCTGGGCGATGATCGGCTTGAGGCCCGGGCGAATGACCTTGACCACCACTTCTTCGCCGCTCTTGAGTTGCGCGGCGTGAACCTGGGCCACGGAAGCCGAGGCCAGGGGCTCGACATCGAAACGGCTGAAGACTTCGCTGATCTTCTTGCCCAACTGTTCCTCGATCAGTGCCACCGACAGCTTGGAATCGAACGGCGGCACGCGGTCTTGCAGCAACATCAGCTCGTCGGCGATGTCTTCGGGCAACAGGTCGCGACGGGTCGAGAGGATCTGCCCGAACTTGATGAAGATCGGTCCCAGGTCTTGCAGAGCCAGGCGCAGGCGCGCGCCGCGACTCAGGTCCAGGGTTCGCCGGGGAAACCAGCGCCACGGCAGCACGAAGCGCAGCGCCAGGAGGAACCAGGGCAGCGGCAAGGCGAACAGCAGGTCATCGAGGCGGTAGCGGATCACGACGCGCTGGATGCGCAACAAACGGCGGACGGCAAGCAGCTTCATGCGTTATCGCTTGGTTTCAAGGGATCGGGAAAGGCGCTCGAAACGCGCCTCGAGTCGTTCCAGGTCAAGCTTGACCTGGTCCAGTTCATCAAAACGGGCCTGGGCCTCGCGTTGGCCTACGAGGGTACGCGATTCTTCGGCCAGGTATTCACTCAGATTCTGTCCCAGGCTGGCGAAGCCCTGGCGATACCAGCGGCGGCGGCTGTTCAAATGGCCGCTAAGTAGCTGGGTCGCCACCGGGCCGATCCAGCGGGACACTTCGTATTCCCAGTCCAGCTCCAGATCCTGGAGAATCGCAGCCAGTTCCAGCAGTACGCCGCTGTCGCCGTCGAGCTCGACGTCGGGGCTGTGCAGCGCCGCGCTCTTGTCCTTGCCCAGGGCCAGGCTCAGCAGGCTCGCCGCCGGGGCGCGCAGCGTGCAGTCCACTTCGGCTTCCCAGTGGGCGGCGAGCATCAGGCCTTCGTCGCTGGGCAGGATGAACAACCGCAACGCCGGGCTACGACAGTCGACGGCGATCACTTTGCCGCTCAAGTGCGCCAGGCGCGGGAGCGCCGTGCTGTCCAGGCGCAGCACCCGGTTGAGGCCGAGTTCGACGCTGGCGAGCAGGCCGGTGAGCAACATCAGGGCTTGATACCGCGATGCAGGGCGACGATGCCTGCGGTCATGTTGTGGTAGGTCACGCGGTCGAAACCGGCCTCGACCATCATCGACTTCAGGGTTTCCTGGTTCGGGTGCATGCGGATCGATTCGGCCAGGTAGCGGTAGCTTTCCGAGTCATTGGTGATCAGCTTGCCCATCAACGGCATGAAGGCGAACGAGTAGGCGTCATAGGCCTTGGACATCAGCGCGTTGGTTGGCTTGGAGAACTCCAGCACCAGCAGGCGACCGCCGGGCTTGAGCACGCGCAGCATCGAACGCAGGGCGTCTTCCTTGTGGGTGACGTTGCGCAGGCCGAAAGCGATGGTCACGCAGTCGAAATGGTTGTCGGGGAACGGCAGCTTCTCGGCGTCGGCCTGGACGAATTCAACATTGCCGGCCACACCCAGGTCCAGCAGGCGGTCGCGACCGACCTTGAGCATGGATTCGTTGATGTCGGCCAGGACCACTTGGCCGGTCGGCCCGACGATGTGGGAGAACTTCTTCGTCAGGTCGCCCGTGCCGCCGGCGATGTCCAGCACGCGGTTACCGCTGCGCACGCCCGACAGCTCGATCGCGAAACGCTTCCAGAGCCGGTGCATGCCGCCCGAGAGCAGGTCGTTCATCAAGTCGTACTTGGCGGCTACGGAGTGAAAAACCTCGGCGACTTTTTCCGCCTTCTGGCTTTCCGGCACGTTCTTGAAGCCGAAGTGAGTGGTGGGTTCGGCATCGCTGCCTTTGCGCTGATCAGTCATATCGCGGTCACCAAAAAAGAATGCGGGACATTCTAATCCCGGTGGAGGGCTTTGTCTTGGCAAGGCTGAAGGTAAGATGGGCAACCGCCGGGACGTTTTGACGCAGCCAGGGTTTGAAACGTTCAGGCAAGTCCCGATAAAACAGGAGTCATCCGATGGCCCGTATAACGGTTGAACGTGCCCATGGCCTGGGCAAGGAAGCGGCGCGAGAGAAGGCCGACAAGCTGGCGCAGAAGTTGTCCGACAGCTATGGCCTGGAGCCGCAGTGGGTGGGCGATACCCTGAAACTCAAGCGTTCCGGGGTCAAGGGCGAAGTGCACGTGGGCGAGGATTCGATCCGCGTCGACGTGGAGCTGGGCATGTTGATGTCGGCCATGAGCGGCACGATCAAAGGCGAAATCGAAAAGGCGCTGGATAAGGCGTTGGCTTGATTGATGAAAGGGTGGCGAATGCAAAATTAAAGTTCACCCCCCAACCCTGTGGGAGCGGGCTTGATCGCGAATGCGGTGGGTCAGTCACTATTGATGTTGACTGACTCACCGCATTCGCGAGCAAGCCCGCTCCCACAATGGCAGTCATCGCCTTCGGAATATGTGTCAGTTGTTAGGGTGCCGTTTCTAATTATTGCCACTACTTTGTGCCTGAGCCCGTCCCTGTGCGGGCAGTTCCTCAAACCTTTTTCGAGTGAGGTGCACCATGGCCAAAGTTATTTTCAAGAAAAAAACCGACGTTGAATCTTCCACGCTCAGCGACGTGAAAACGTACGCGCGCAAGATCTGGCTGGCGGGTCTGGGCGCCTACACGAAGGTCGGCCAGGAAGGCGGCGAGTATTTTCAAGAGTTGGTAAAAGCTGGCGAAGTTATTGAAACCAAAGGCAAAAAGAAAATTGCCGGGAAACTTGAAGCGGCCAACAGCGAATTGATTGAAGCCAAGACCGACGTCAATACTTTCAAGGCTCGGGTTGAAGTACAACTCGATAAAGTCGAGAAGGTATTCGATGCCCGTGTTGCAAGTGCCTTGAATCGTATCGGCATTCCGTCTAAACATGACGTTGAGGCACTCTCTGCTAAGCTCGATGAGCTGACAGCATTGCTCGAACGTGTCGCGCGTAAACATTAAGGAGAACGGGATGGCTGGCAAAAAAATCACAGAAAAAGAAGGCAGCTCGTGGGCCGGGAAGATTGAAAAGTATTCCCGCAAAATCTGGCTGGCTGGTTTAGGCGTGTACTCGAAGATCGACACTGACGGCAGCAAGCTCTTCGAGTCTCTGGTTAAGGACGGCGAAAAGGCCGAAAAACTCACTAAGACGGCGGTCGGCAAACAAGTCGATGCAGCCAAGGACTCTGCCGAGTCCGCCAAGTCGCGAATCGGCGGCGTGAAAGATCGTGCACTGGGCAAATGGGACGAACTGGAAGGGGCTTTCGACAAGCGTCTGAACAGTGCGATCTCCCGCCTGGGCGTGCCGAGCCGTAATGAAGTCAAGGCGTTGCACAGCAAGGTCGACACACTGACCAAGCAGATCGAAAAACTCACCGGCGCCAAAGTCGCACCGGTGGCGGCCAAGACGGCGGCGGCCAAACCGGCCGCTAAAACGGCAGCCAAGCCACTGGTCAAGGCTGCGGCAAAACCCGCTGCCAAACCTGCGGCGAAAGCAGCGGCCAAGCCAGCGGCTAAAACCGCAGCGGCCAAACCCGCTGCCAAGGCAGCAGCCAAACCGGTAGCGGCGAAAGCGGCCGCCAAGCCTGCTGCAAAACCTGCAGCCAAACCGGCGGCAGCTAAACCTGCTGCGGCTAAACCAGCGGCTAAACCCGCTGCCAAGCCTGCGGCAAAAGCGGCGGCCAAACCTGCTGCGGCGAAAAAGCCTGCAGTGAAAAAACCGGCCGCGCCAAAAGCTGCCGCACCCAAGGCACCCACCGCGGCCGCCAAACCGGCAACCCCGGCGAGCACGACGAACTCCGCCGCGGCTCCGACCCCGGTCGCCACTCCAGCACCGGCGCAGGCTCCAACGCCGCCTTCCACCCAGTCCTGATATCAGGGCTGATAAAAATGCCCGGTCTATGTAGGCCGGGCTTTTTTATTTGTACGCAGGTCAACCTGTGGGAGCGAGCTTTGTGGGAGCAAGGCTTGCCCGCGATGAAAACGCCGCGGTCTCTTGAGGACCGCAGCGCCTGGATCGCGAGCAAGCTTTGCTCCCACAAAGCTCGCTCCCACAATGGATCTGCCACTGCCACTGCCACTGCCACTGCCACTGCCACTGCCACTGGTTAGTCGTGTTCTTCCAGGTACCGCAACGCCAGTCGCTCTGTCGCCACCTTGGTTGCGGGCGGCAAGTGTGGGGCCACCAGCATCATGATCTGATAGACCACCAATCGAACCTCGCCCTCGCGGCCGAGGATCCGCTGATAGTCCAGGGAGAACAGCAGGGTCATGGTGATCTGTTCCACCAGTTGCCCCAAGGCCTGGGTGTCGCTGACCAACAACCCCTGCGCCTTGAGTTGCGCCAGCAGTGAGGCGAGGGTTCGCTTCAGGGCGTTGAGCAATTGGCGGATGCCCTTGGCCAGCTTCGGCAGGCGTCCGGCCAGGTTGGACAGGTCCTGGAACAGAAACCGGTACTGGGCCAGGCGCTCGACGATCAAGTGCAGGAACAGCCAGTAGTCTTCCGGCGCCAACTGCGCGTCCGCCGGTGGGTCGAGCAGCGGCGCCAGCTCGCTCTGGAAGCGCTCGAACAGCCCCAGGATCAGCGGTTCCTTGCCATGGAAGTGGTAGTAGAGGTTGCCTGGGCTGATGCCCATTTCGTTGGCAACTTCCATCGTCGATACGTTCGGCTCGCCCTTTTTGTTGAATAATTGCAGGGCACATTCAAGGATGCGGTCGCGGGTTTTCATCCGGTCTTCTTAATGGTCAAGTCGTGCCACGGCCAAGCGCCTGGCCGTGGCGTGAGGCCTTCAGCGCACGCGAACATAGGTTCCAGGGGCGGCGTCCAGCGGCGGGTAATTAACGTTGCCCAAGGTCATCTGGGTTTCGTGCTGGGCGCCGGAGCGTGCCTGGATCCAGCCCAGCCATTGCGTCCACCAGCTGCCTTCGACATGCGTGGCGTCGTAGTACCAGGCTCGCGGGTCGCTGCTCAGCTTTGCGCTTTCGATGTAGTTGGCCTTGGGGTTGCCTGGCGGATTGAGGATGCTCTGGACATGGCCGCTGTTGGAGAGCACGAAGCGTTTTTCGCCCCCCAGCAGGAGGGTCGAGCGATACACCGCGTCCCAGGGTGTGATGTGGTCGTTGATACCGCCCACGCTGAAGCTGTCCACTGTCACTTTTTGCAGGTCGATGGGCGTGCCGCACACTTCCAGGCCGCCGGGATGGGTCAGTGGGTTGTGCTTGAAGAAGTCCAGCAGGTCGCCGTGGTAGGCCGCCGGCAGCCGCGTGCAGTCGTTGTTCCAGTAGAGGATGTCGAAGGCTGGCGGTTCCTTGCCCAGCAGGTAGTTGTTGATGAAGTAGGTCCAGATCAGATCGTTGGGGCGCATCCAGGCGAACACCCGGGCCATGTCGCGACCATCGAGGATGCCTTTCTGGTAGGAGCGGCGCTTGGCGGCTTCGAGGGTCTGTTCGTCGATGAACAGCGTGGCCGGGCTGTCGATCTGACTGTCCAGCAGGCTCACCAGGTACGTGGCACTGGCGACCCGGCGCAGCTGGCGCTTGGCTTGCAGGTGGCCTTGCAGGGCGGCGATGGTCATGCCCCCGGCGCAGGCGCCCATCAGGTTGACCTCGCGAGCGCCAGTGATCGCCCGGCACACATTCATCGCCTCTTCGGTGGCCTCGACATAGCTGGACAGGCCCCATTCGCGGTGGCGTACGTCCGGGTTGCGCCAACTGATGATGAAGACCTGCAAACCGTTTTTCAGGGCGTACTGGACAAAGCTGTTGGAGGGGCTGAGGTCGAAAATATAGAATTTGTTGATCTGCGGCGGGACGATCAGCAATGGCTTGGCGTACTGCTTTTCGCTCATGGGCCGGTACTGGATCAGTTCGAGCAGTTCGTTGCGAAACACCACCGCGCCGGGTGTGGTCGCCAGGGTCTTGCCGACTTCAAAGGCGTGGGGCGTGGTTTGGCGCGGCAAGCCGTCGTTGTGCAGCAGGTCGTCCACCAGGTGGCTGATGCCTCGGACCAGGCTGGAGCCGCCGGAGTTGAACAGTTCCTTGACCGCCAGCGGGTTGAGTAAGGTATTGGACGGCGCTACGGCGTCGTTGAGCAGGGCGAAGGCGAAGTGGGCGCGGGCGCGGTCGTCCTCGTTCATGTCGCTTTCGTCGATCCAGCTCTTGACCTGTTTTTGCCAACTCAGGTAGGCCTGCAAACTGCGGCGGTAGAAGGGGTTGAGCTGCCAGGTGGGATCGGCGAAACGCGGGTCGTTGGGGTTGGTGGGGTGAAGGGTCTCGCCCAGCAGCACACGGCCCAATTGACTGCCCAGTTTCAACGCATGCCGGGCACTGTGCACCGGGTTGCGCAAGCCGTGTGCGGCCACGCTGCGTAGGGTGGACAGCAGGTCCCTGCCACGCAGTCCGGTGACCGCACTTTGTGCGTTGATGAAACTGGCAGGTGCGGGCATGGAACCCTTCGCCGGTTTGTCGCGCATGAGTCAACTCCTTCGTCATCAGGCTAAAAACAAACACACCGAACCAGACAACATAGTCGCTGTTTCGGGTTGCTGCGCAATCCGGCGTCCTGCCAGGCGCTAATGGGCGGTTTCAGCCACCGCCCAGCGGCGAGGGATGCGGATGCATCACCGCGCGCTGACGTTCTTCCTCCAGGAATTTCATGATGATCGGCGCCACCGCCTCGGCCCGGGTGATCAGGAACAGATGGCCGTCATCGATGATGTGCAATTGGGCGTTGGGAATGCGCCAGGCCAGCATGCGCATGTTGATCAGTGGAATCAGCGGGTCGTCATCGCCGGCCAGCACCAGGGTCGGCTGGTGGATCTTGTGCAGCCAGTGGATGCTGGTCCAGCCGAGGCCGGCGAACAGTTGCCAGTAGTAACCGAGCTTGCCCGCCGAACGCACCTTGGCTGCGTGGCTGGCCGCCAGGCTCGGGTCGCGGCGGAACGAACCACCATAGATCAGTGGCGCGATACGCATCACGTGGGACGGTTGAACATAACGCCGGGGGCTGGCCATCATCCACAGCACCTTCGGTTTGCCCGGCACCATCACCGCCCCAGCCGCCGTGGCCGCCAGTACCAGCTTCTTGCAGCGCTCCGGGTAGTCGTAGGCGAACTGCTGGGCCAGGGCGCCGCCCCAGGATACGCCGATCACGTTGACCTGCCCGTAGTCGAGGTAATCGAGCATCCGTGCGGTGAGTTTGGCCAGGCCCGGAAAGCGATACGGCCGGTTGGGCGTCGATGAACCGCCGACGCCGGGCACGTCAAAGGCGATGACTTCCAGGTCCGGGTCCAGGGCCTGGATGAACGGAAACACCAGCTCCAGGTTGGCGCCGATGCCGTTGAAAATTAGCAATGGCGTCAAGTGAGGCTTGCCGGGACGTACCGCGGTGCGCAAGGTCTGGCCATCCAGATCGACGGTACGGAAGATGTACGGTTGCGGCATGCTTCAAGCCCTGTGGGTCATGTCTCGGGTTACCAGTGTTCGGTCTGTCGGACCGAGTCGCGGCCTTCGCGAGCAAGCCCGCTCCCACATTAGATCGGTTGCGAACCTGAAACTCATGTTCACAGCCAAACCCAATGTGGGAGCGGGCTTGCTCGCGAAGACGGCCTTGCATTCACCGTTAATGTCGGCTGCCGGAGTGCATTCGTGAGCACGCCCACCCCCCCAGCAGACGAGTTGCATCCATCACCGCTCATGCACATAGGTGCCCGGTGCCGCTTCACCGGCCGGGTAGGCCTTGTTGCCCAGCACGGTCGGGGCTTTTTTCAGTTTGCCCGAGCGCTCGGCCTGCCAGGCCTGCCAGTGCAGCCACCAGGAGTCGGTGTGCTTGGTGGAGTTTTCCTGCCAGTCCTCGGCCTTGGCCGGCATGTCCTCGCCGGTCATGTAGCGCGACTTGGGGTTGCCGGGCGGGTTGAGAATGCTCTGGATATGACCGCTGCTCGACAGCACGAACTCCACCTTGCCGCCGAACAATTGCGCGGACTTGTAGCAGGACTTCCATGGCGTGATGTGGTCGTTGGTGCCGGCCAGGGAGAAGATGTCGGCGGTGACCTGCTTGAGGTCGATGGGCGTGCCGCACACTTCCAATGCGTTGGGGCGGATCAGTGGATTGTTCTTGAACATTTCGATGAGGTCGCCGTGGAACGCCGCCGGCAACCGTGTGGTGTCGTTGTTCCAGAACAGGATGTCGAACACCGGCGGTTCGTTGCCCAGCAGGTAATTGTTGACCCAGTAGTTCCAGATCAGGTCGTTGGGGCGCATCCAGGCAAAGACCTTGGCCATGTCGCGGCCTTCGAGTACGCCGGCCTGGTAGGAGTGGCGCTTGGCCGCTTCCAGGGTCTGTTCATCGACGAACAGCGCCACGTCGGTGTCCAGGGTGGTGTCGAGCACACTCACCAGCAAGGTCAGGGCATTGACCTTTTTCTCGCCGAGGGCGGCGTAATGGCCCAGCAGCGCGGTGCAGGTGATGCCACCGGAGCAGGCACCGAGCATGTTCACGTCCTTGCTGCCGGTGATGGCCGTGACCACGTCCACCGCTTCCTTGAGCGCCTCGATGTAGGTCGACAGGCCCCATTCGCGCTGGGCCTTGGTGGGGTTGCGCCAGCTGACAATGAACGTCTGTACGTTGCTGCGCAGGCAGAAGCGCGCCAGGCTCTTGTCCGGACTCAGGTCGAAGACGTAGAACTTGTTGATCTGTGGTGGCACCACCAGCAGCGGTCGCTCGTGGACCTGCTCGGTGATGGGCCGGTACTGGATCAGCTCCAGCACGTCGTTGCGAAACACCACGGCGCCTTCGGTCACGCCCAGGCTCTTGCCGACCTCGAACGCGCCCATGTTCACCTGGCTCGGCATCCCGCCGTTGTGCACGATATCCTTGGCCAGGTGGGACAGTCCGTCGAGCAAGCTCTTGCCGCCGGTTTCGAAGAAGCGCTTGACCGCCGCCGGGTTGGCCGCCGAGTTGGTCGGGGCCATGGCTTCGGTCATCAGGTTGATCACGAAATGCCCGCGGCTGATGTCCGCGGGCGGCAGGTTGCTGTCGTCGATCCAGGCGTGCAGCTCCTTGCGCCACGCCAGGTAGGTTTGCAGGTAACGTTTGTAGAGTGGGTTCTGGCTCCACGCCGGGTCGGCGAAGCGACGGTCGTCACCGGCCGGTTGCAGCTCGGACTTGCCGAACAGGACGTTCTTGAGCTCGACGCCGAAATGGGCGACGTGCTTGACGCTGTGCAGTGGTTGCTTGATGGCCTGGGTCAGCACCATCCGGGCAGAGGCCAGCAGGTCTTTCCTGCGCAAGCCGACGACGGGATTCAAGCCCAGGGTGTTTTCCGAGGCTTGGTACTTCAACTCATCGTTGTTCTTGTTGCTCATCTACGACGCTCCATTGTCCTTCAGACGAGTACCGGGATCGTGCCATGAAGCCGCAAGGCCAATACCAGGTACGCTGCTCGGGGTGACCATAAATTCCGCATCGAGGGCAATGAGGAAACGTGTGCCAGGAACTCGCCGGTTCCTTTGCAGGGAACTTGCCAGCTCCATTGGTTACCCGAGTTTAATTTTTTTCGCAAGCAGGCCAGTCATTGACGTTGCTGCGCGGGCATTCAAGCAGATGAGTCTAGAAAATTCGCCCTAAAGCGCCAGCCCTTGAGTTAGAGCATCAGCTTGACGACGGACTCGTTCGGATCGCGGGTTTTTCCGGCGGCCTTGAGTTCGCCAAGATAATCGTTCCACAAGTCTTGTTGGCGCACCGCCAACTGGTAGAGGTAGTCCCAGGTGAACAAACCGCTGTCGTGGCCGTCGTCGAAGGTCAGTTTCAGTGCGTACTGGCCGGCCGGTTCGACCTTGGTCAGGGCAACGTTGAGCTTGCCGTATTGCAGGATGGGTTTGCCATGGCCCTGGACCTCGGCGGAAGGCGAGTGCACCCGCAGGAATTCGGCGGGCAGGTGGTACTCCTCGTCTGGCGCGTATTTGAGCGTCAGGGTCTTGGAGGCTTTGTGCAGGTTGACGGCGGTGGGGAGTTTGGTCATGGGGTCGTCAGTCTCTTGAAGCCATGTGTGAACATTATGTGGCGAGGGAGCTTGCTCCCGCTGGAGGGCGAAGCCCTCCCAAAAACTCGTTGCGATCCACCTGATTGAGCGGTGGCTTCTGGTTCTTGGGGCTACTTCGTAGCCCAGCGGGAGCAAGCTCCCTCGCCACAGGAGCTCGCTCACACTGGGGGTGGCTTACAGGATATACCGCGACAGGTCTTCGTTCTGCGCCAGCTCACCCAGGTGGCTGTTGACGTACTCGGCGTCGATGAGGATCGGCGCTTCGTTGTGGGCGCTGGCCAGGTCGCCGGCGCTGAACGAGACTTCCTCGAGCAAGCGTTCGAGCAGCGTGTGCAGGCGACGGGCACCGATGTTCTCGGTCTTTTCGTTGACCTGCCAGGCGATCTGCGCCAGGCGCTTGATGCCTTCTGGCGTGAACTCGATGCTCAGGCCTTCGGTCTTGAGCAGCGCGCAATACTGTTCGGTCAGGGACGCATGGGGCTCGCTGAGGATGCGCTCGAAGTCTTCCGGCGTCAGCGCCTTGAGTTCGACACGGATCGGCAAGCGACCCTGCAGCTCCGGCACTAGGTCGCTCGGTTTGCTCAGGTGGAACGCACCGGACGCAATGAACAGGATGTGGTCGGTCTTGACCATGCCCAGCTTGGTGTTGACCGTGCAGCCTTCGATCAGCGGCAGCAGGTCGCGTTGAACGCCTTCGCGGGACACATCGGCACCGCCGACATTGCCGCGCTTGGCAACCTTGTCGATTTCATCGATAAACACGATGCCATGCTGCTCGACCGCTTCCAGTGCCTTGGCCTTCAATTCTTCTTCGTTGACCAGGCGGCCGGCTTCTTCGTCGCGCACCAGTTTCAGCGCTTCCTTGACCTTGAGCTTGCGGCTCTTCTTCTTGCCCTTGCCCATGTTGGCGAACAGGCTCTGCAACTGGTTGGTCATTTCTTCCATGCCCGGTGGCGCGGAAATGTCGACGCCAGCCATTTCGGCCACTTCGATCTCGATTTCCTTGTCATCCAGTTGGCCTTCGCGCAGGCGCTTGCGGAACAACTGGCGGGTGTTGGAATCCTGTGTCGCGGCGGAGTCGGCGTTGAAGCCCATGCGCGCTGGTGGCAGGAGCGCATCGAGAATGCGTTCTTCGGCAGCGTCTTCGGCGCGATGGCGGACCTTGGTGATTTCCTGTTCGCGCAGCAACTTGATTGCAGCGTCGGCCAAGTCACGGATGATCGATTCGACGTCGCGGCCGACATAACCGACTTCGGTGAACTTGGTGGCTTCGACCTTGATGAACGGCGCATTGGCGAGCTTGGCCAGGCGCCGGGCGATTTCGGTCTTGCCGACACCGGTCGGGCCGATCATCAGGATGTTCTTGGGGGTCACTTCGACGCGCAGCTCTTCGGGCAGCTGCATCCGGCGCCAGCGGTTACGCAGGGCGATGGCGACGGCGCGCTTGGCATCGTCCTGGCCGATGATATGGCGGTTGAGTTCGTGGACGATTTCGCGGGGAGTCATGGACATAATAATTGGCGGTCCTCAAGCGGAAGTCTGGGCCTGGAAGGGCTTACTCCGCGAGGTCCTGCTCCTCAATAGTCTGGGTGTGGTTGGTGAAGACACAGATGTCGCCGGCGATGCCCAAGGCAGTCTCGACGATCTCGCGGGCCGACAGGTCGGTCTTTTTCAGCAGGGCGCTGGCCGCGGCTTGCGCGTAGGCACCGCCGGAACCCATGGCGATCAGGCCGTCCTCGGGTTCAACGACGTCGCCGTTGCCGGTGATGATCAAGGAGGCGTCCTTGTTGGCGACCGCGAGCATGGCTTCGAGGCGGCTCAGGGAGCGGTCGGTGCGCCACTCCTTGGCCAACTCCACGGCGGCACGGACCAAGTGGCCCTGGTGTTTCTCAAGCTGGCCTTCGAAACGCTCGAACAACGTGAAGGCGTCGGCAGTGGCCCCGGCGAAACCGGCGATGACCTCGCCGTGGTACAGGCGGCGGACTTTCTTCGCGTTGCCTTTCATCACGGTGTTGCCCAATGAAACCTGGCCGTCGCCGCCCATGACGACTTTGCCGTGACGGCGGACTGAAACGATGGTGGTCAAGGGAAGAGTCTCCACGCAGCGGGGCGAAAATGCCCGGATGGAACTCATATGGGGGTGGCGTGGGGTTTTTCAACTGCAAGGGTGCGGAGGGGATGAGTGGTCCCTCGCTGTTTTTGGCAGAGGACTTCTTTGTGGCGAGGGAGCTTGCTCCCGCTGGACCGCGCAGCGGTCCCAAGCTTTTAGGGCTGCTGCGCAGCCCAGCGGGAGCAAGCTCCCTCGCCACAAAAGCCCCCCGGCCACAGGGGGCTCAGCGAAAGTCAGCGGCTCTGGCGTTGTTGTAACAACAGGTTGCTGAACCCGCTGCCCGCCAATTGTTTCTGGGCCTTGGTCAGTTCCTCGCGGTTACTGAACGGGCCGACCAGTACCCGGTACCAGGTCTCGTCCTTCACCGTCCCGGACTCCACCGATACAGACTGGCCCAGCAGAATGATCTGCGCCCGGACCTTGTCGGCGTCGGCTTCCTTGCGGAACGAACCGGCTTGCAGGAAGAACTTCGTCACCGGCGCGGCTTTCTGCACCGGCGGGGCCGGTGGCGGCGTGATGCCGGCCAGGGCCGCCTGGGCGCGGGCGGTGTCGATTTTCGCCGCTTCGGCCGGGGTCACCGGTGTGGTGGGCACCTGGGGCACTTGTGGCGTCGGCAGGGTCTTCTCCGGCACGGCATCGGGCGGCACGATGACTTCCGATTCCGGCAGCAAGGTGTAGAAGTCGTACTTCGGCTTCACTGGTTGCGTCGGACTCGGCGGGGTCTTGTTGGCCTCGGCGATGCGCGTGGCTTTCTGCTGCTCCTGGCGGACGCGCTTGACGTCATCGCCCTGGCCCGGCTCCAGCTTCATCAAAAACACAATGAACGCGCCGACGGTCAGGCCGATGGCCATCCACAACCAGCCCGGAATCGGCTGTTTGGCCGGGGGCTGGTAACGACTGGCGCCGCGCTTGGGTGCAGGTTTTTTCTTGGCGGCCAACTTACATGCGCTCCAGGGTTTCCAGGCCGAGCAGTTCCAGGCCTTGCTTGAGCGTGCGCCCGGTCAGTGCGGCGAGACGCAGGCGGCTCTGCATTTGCTCCGGGGTTTGCGCGTTGAGGATCGGGCAGTTCTCGTAGAAGCTGGAGAACAGGCCGGCGACATCGTACAGGTAGGCGCATAGCGTGTGCGGCGTGCCTTTGTCGGCGACGTTGTTCAGCACTTCGCCGAACTGCGCCAGTTTCGCCGCGAGCTCCTGCTCCTGCGGGGCTTGGAGCACAATCTGGCCGTCTATTTCATTGAAGTCTTTGCCGAGCTTGCGGAACACGCCCGCCACGCGGGTGTAGGCGTACAGCAGGTACGGCGCGGTGTTGCCTTCGAAATTGAGCATCAGGTCGAAGTTGAAGCTGTAGTCGCTGGTGCGGTGCTTGGACAGGTCGGCGTATTTCACCGCGTCGATGCCCACGACCTTGGCGATCTTGCGCAGTTCGTCTTCGGCCAGGTCCGGGTTCTTGCCCTTGACCAGGGTGTAGGCGCGGTCCTGGGCTTCGGTCAGCAGGTCGATCAGCTTCACCGTGCCGCCGTCGCGGGTCTTGAACGGACGACCGTCGGCGCCGTTCATGGTGCCGAAGCCCATGTGCTCCATCTCCATCGGATGGGTCACGAAACCAGCCAGGCGTGCCACTTCGAACACTTGCTGGAAGTGCAGGGCCTGACGCTGATCGACGAAATACAGCACCCGATCGGCCTTGAGCACGCCGTTGCGGTAGCGCACGGCCGCCAGGTCGGTGGTGGCGTAGAGGTAGCCGCCGTCGGCCTTGACGATGATCACCGGCAGCGGCTCGCCATCGGCGGTCTTGAACTGGTCGAGGAACACACACTGGGCGCCGTTGCTTTCCACTAGCATGCCCTTGGTGCGGAGGTCGTTGACCACGTTGACCAGGTCGTCGTTGTAGGCGCTTTCGCCCATCACGTCGGCCATGGTCAATTTGACGTTCAGCAGCTCGTAGATTTTCTGGCAATGGGACAGGGAGATGTCCTTGAACTTGGTCCACAGCGCCAGGCACTCGGCATCGCCGGCCTGCAACTTGACCACCAGGCCACGGGCGCGGTCGGCGAACTCCGGCGACTCGTCGAAGCGTTGCTTGGCGGCGCGGTAGAAGTTCTCCAGGTCCGACAGCTCATCGCTGGTGATCGGGTTTTCCTGAAGATAGGCCATCAGCATGCCGAACTGGGTGCCCCAGTCGCCGACGTGGTTCTGGCGGATCACGGTGTCGCCAAGAAACTCCAGGACCCGGGCCACGCCGTCGCCGATGATGGTCGAGCGCAGGTGGCCGACGTGCATTTCCTTGGCCAGGTTGGGGGCCGAGAGGTCGACCACGGTGCGCTGCAACGGGCCGGCCTTGCGCACGCCGATGCGTTCGTCGGCCAGCGCCGCGTCCAGGCGCGAGGCCAGGGCCTGGGTGTTCTGGAAGAAATTGATGAACCCGGGGCCGGCGATGTCAGCCTTGCTGACGTTCTCGTCGGCCGGCAGCGCGGCGATGATTTTTTCCGCCAGGTCGCGAGGTTTCATGCCGGCCGGCTTGGCGAGCATCATCGCGATGTTGCTGGCGAAGTCGCCGTGGGTCTTGTCGCGGGTGTTCTCGACCTGAATCGCCGGCGACAGGCCTTCTGGCAGCACACCTTCAGCGACGAGTTGGGTGATGGCTTGCTGGATGAGCTGGCGAATGGTGTCTTTCATGGTCTTCTCTTTCAACCGCAGGCGCGGCGGCGCTTCGATGCGCTGGTGGAAAAACTGGGCATTATCCGTGGCGCGGGCGAGCTTGCCAACTGTAGCGGGTTGGTTGGTAACTATTCCAGATGGTCAGCATGCACTCGGACCCTGTGGGAGCGGGCTTGCTCGCGAAAGCGGTGGCACAGCCAATATCACCGCAACTGACCCACCACCTTCGCGAGCAAGCCCGCTCCCACAGGGGGGCAGTGGTCAATACAAATCCACCGGATCCACATCCAGCGACCAGCGCACCGCCCGCCCGCTGGGCATCTGTTCCAGTACCAGTAGCCAGGCGCTCAGCAGTCGATGCAGCGGCGCCCGGGCATTGGCCTGCAATAAAAGCTGCGCGCGATAGCGCCCGGCTCGCCGTTCCATCGGCGCTGGCACCGGCCCCAGGAGTTCAATGCCGGTGAGGCTCTGCTCTGCCAGCAAACGCTCCGCCTCGCTGCAAGCCTCATCGAGGAAACCTTCGGCCTGCCCCGGCTTGTGGGCTTCGGCCCGCAACAGCGCCAGGTGGGCAAAGGGCGGCAGGCCGGCGCTGCGGCGTTCGCTCAAGGCCTGCTCGGCGAAGGCGAAGTAACCCTGTTCGGTCAGTTGGATCAGCAGTGGGTGGTCGGCCAGGTGCGTCTGGATGATCACTTTGCCCGGTTCCTCGGCCCGACCGGCCCGGCCCGCGACCTGGACGATCAATTGCGCCATGCGCTCGCTGGCGCGGAAGTCGCCGGAGAATAGCCCGCCATCGGCGTCGAGGATCGACACCAGGGTGACCCGTGGGAAGTGATGCCCCTTGGCGAGCATCTGCGTGCCCACCAATATGCACGGCTGACCCTTCTGGATCGTCGCGAACAGTTGGTTCATCGCGTCCTTGCGCGAGGTGCTGTCACGGTCGACCCGCAACACCGGGTAGTCCGGAAACAGGATGCCCAGCCGTTCTTCGGCGCGTTCGGTGCCGGCGCCGACCGGGCGCAAATCCACTTTGCCGCACTGTGGGCAATGCCTTGGCACGCGCTCGACGTGGCCGCAATGGTGACAACGCAGCTCGCCATGGCGTTGATGCACGGTCATTCGCGCGTCGCAGCGTTCGCAGCCAGACATCCAGCCACAGTCGTGGCACAGCAGGGTCGGGGCAAAACCGCGACGATTGAGGAATACCAGCACCTGTTGCCCGGCGGCCAGGGTCTGGCCGATGGCTTGCTGCATCGGTCCGGAAATACCGCTGTCCAGCGGACGACTTTTCACATCCAGGCGCAGGAAGCGCGGTTGCTTGGCGCCACCGGCCCGTTCGTTGAGGCGCAACAGGCCGTAGCGGCCGGTGTAGGCGTTGTGCAGGCTTTCCAGCGAGGGCGTGGCCGAGCCGAGCACGATCGGGATGTTTTCCTGGCGGGCGCGCACCAATGCCAGGTCGCGGGCGTGATAGCGCAGGCCTTCCTGCTGTTTATAAGAGCCATCGTGCTCTTCGTCGATGATGATCAGGCCAGGGTTCTTCATCGGCGTGAACAGGGCCGAGCGGGTGCCGATGATGATGTCGGCCTCGCCGTCGCGGGCCGCGAGCCAGGCTTCCAGGCGTTCACGGTCGTTGACCGCCGAGTGCACCAGGGCGATCCGCGCATTGAAGCGCTGTTCGAAGCGCGCCAGGGTTTGTGGGCCGAGGTTGATTTCCGGAATCAGCACCAGGGCCTGCTTGCCGGCCTCCAGGGTCTGGCGGATCAGTTGCAGGTAGACCTCGGTCTTGCCGCTGCCGGTGACGCCTGCCAACAGAAAGGCGTGATAACTGTCAAAACCTGCGCGAATCGCTTCGCAAGCGGCCCGCTGCTCGGCATTGAGTGGCAGTTCCGGCTGGGCCAGCCAATGTTCATGGCGGGCGCCGGGGGCGTGCCGACGGATTTCCACCTGGACCAGGTCCTTGGCCAGCAACAGGTCCAGGCTGTCCTTGCTGAGCATCAGTTTGCTCAGCAGTTGATGGGCCACGCCATGGGGGTGTTGGGCCAGGGTCGCCAAGGCTTCGCGCTGGCGCGGGGCGCGAGCGATGCGGGGATCGTCCAGCGAGGCCCCCGGGGCCACCGACCAGAACCGCTCTTGGCGCGCCTCGGCCAGCTCGCCTTGGCGCAGCAGCACCGGCAGCGCCCAGCTCAGGGTATCGCCGAGGCTGTGCTGGTAATACTGGGACGTCCACAGGCACAGTTTGAACAGCGAGGCGGGCAGCGGCGGCGTGGCATCGAGCAGCGCCAGGGCCGGTTTGAGCTTGTCGGCCGGGACCTCGCTGTGGTCGGTGACTTCCACCAGGATGCCGATCATTTCCCGCCGGCCGAACGGCACCCGCAGGCGCATGCCCGGCTGCAACTGGGCGCGCAGGATCCCGGCCGGGGCGCGGTAGTCGAACAGGCGGCGCAGGGGCGAAGGCAGGGCGAGGCGCAGGATGGCGTCGGGCACGCGGGGCAATCTCAATAAACAGACATTGGGTGAGGCTGGCGCTGAATGTGGGAGCGGGCTTGCTCGCGAAGGCGGTGTGTCAGGCACATCATTTCTGCCAGATAATCCGCCTTCGCGAGCAAGCCCGCTCCCACAAGTCCCACAAGAAGGATCGCGCATGAGGCCGGGAGCCTAGCAGACGGTTGGTACAAGGCATAGCTTGCGCGAATGACGATGTCTGGTAGAATCCGCGGCCTAATTACGTGCGGTATTCAACAATAGTGTTGGGTGGCGGCACGCTAGCCTGAGGAAAACAGCATGAAAACCGATATCCATCCGGAATACCCAGCAATTGCCGTAACCTGCAGCTGCGGCAACAAGTTCGAAACCCGTTCGACCTACGGCAAAGCCCTGGCGATCGACGTTTGCAACGAATGCCACCCGTTCTACACCGGTAAGCAAAAAACTCTGGATACCGGCGGCCGTGTTCAGAAGTTCGCCGATCGTTTCGGTGCTTTCGGCAAAGTTACTCCAAAAGCCTGAGGCTGATCATTTTGGATGGTCGTCTCGACTGCTCCAGACTGATGAAGAAGGCGTCCCTCGCGGGCGCCTTTTTTGTGTCTGCGATTTGGCTCTGCGGTGCCCAGGGCGCCTGTCCTGCGCCGGGCAACCTACCCCAGGTGGCGGTGCAGCGCGTGGTGGATGGCGACACCTTGTACCTGGAGGATGGCCGCCGCATTCGGATGATCGGCCTCAATAGCCCTGAGCTGGGCAAGCGCGGCCGCGCCGACGAGCCGTTCGCCGTGGCGGCGCGCCAGCGACTCGAGGCCCTGGTGGCTGCCAGCGGTGGCCGGGTGGGCGTATTGCCTGGCAAGGACGACCGCGACGATTACGGTCGCACCCTGGCCCATGTCTACAACGCCCAGGGCGAGAACCTCGAAGAGCGCCTGATTGCCGAAGGGTTGGGGTTTCTGGTGGCAGTCGCGCCGAACGTTGATCTGGTCAGTTGTCAGCAAATGGCCGAACGTCATGCGCGCCAGGCCGGATCAGGTGTTTGGAAAAAATCCCCAGTGGTGCGAGCGGAGCAGATCAATGCCCCCGGCTTCGTGCTGACCCGTGGGCGAGTAGAAAGCGTGCAACGCAATCGCGGTGGTATCTGGATTGAATTGCAGGGGGCGGTTGTCCTGCACATTGGCCCCAATTTGCAGAGACGTTTTGATGCCTCGGCCCTGGAACGGCTCAAAGGGCGGACAATCGAGGCGCGTGGCTGGGTTATCGACCGCGCCCGGCGTGGCGGAAATAAAGCCGGTCAAGCGCGATGGATGTTGCCGTTGACTGATCCGGCCATGCTGGAAGCGGTTCTGTAGGAAAAAATTGTAGACATTCCGTCGCTATATTGTATGCATGTAGCCCTTGTGTTTCGCGGCTCTTGGCCCAAAGTCGTAGGGCAGGGCGCTTGACAGCAGTGACTGGTCAGTCTTGTGGGGACTTTGCGAGGCGCGTATCCTCGGCGGTCCGTCTGTCCAACACAGTAAAAAGCGGAATGCCCACATGTCTGATCTGAAAACTGCCGCTCTCGAATATCACGCTCATCCTCGTCCAGGAAAGCTGAGTGTCGAGCTCACCAAGGCCACCGCTACTGCTCGCGACTTGTCGCTGGCCTACAGCCCCGGCGTAGCCGAACCAGTCCGCGAAATCGCTCGCGACCCTGAACTGGCCTACAAATACACCGGTAAAGGCAACCTGGTTGCAGTCATTTCCGATGGCACCGCGATCCTCGGCCTGGGTAACCTCGGCCCATTGGCGTCCAAGCCAGTCATGGAAGGCAAGGGCGTGCTGTTCAAGCGCTTCGCCGGTATCGACGTTTTCGACATCGAAGTCGATTCCGAGAGCCCGCAAGCCTTCATCGACACCGTCAAGCGCATCTCCATCACCTTCGGTGGCATCAACCTGGAAGACATCAAGGCGCCTGAGTGCTTCGAGATCGAGCGCGCCCTGATCGAACAGTGCGACATTCCGGTATTCCACGATGACCAGCATGGCACCGCGATCGTTACCGCGGCCGGCATGATCAACGCCCTGGAAATCGCCGGCAAGACCCTGCCGGAAGCCAAGATCGTCTGCCTGGGTGCCGGCGCTGCGGCCATCTCCTGCATGAAGTTGCTGGTGAGCATGGGCGCCAAGATCGAAAACATCTTCATGGTCGACCGTACCGGCGTGATCCACTCCGGCCGTGACGACCTGAACCAGTACAAAGCCGTGTTCGCCCACGCGACCGACAAGCGCTCCCTGGCGGACGCGCTGGACGGTGCCGACGTATTCGTCGGCCTGTCGGGTCCGAACCTGCTGAGCGCGGAAAACCTGCTGCGCATGGCACCGAACCCAATCGTGTTCGCCTGCTCGAACCCAGACCCGGAAATCTCCCCGGAACTGGCTCACGCGACCCGCAACGACGTGATCATGGCCACTGGCCGTTCGGACTACCCGAACCAGGTCAACAACGTACTGGGCTTCCCGTTCATCTTCCGTGGTGCCCTGGACGTTCGCGCCAAGCGCATCAACGAAGAAATGAAAGTCGCGGCCGCCAACGCCCTGCGTGAACTGGCCAAGTTGCCGGTGCCTCAGGAAGTGTGCGACGCCTACGGCGGCATCAAGCTGGAATTCGGTCGTGAGTACATCATCCCGAAACCAATGGACGCCCGCCTGATTACCCTGATCTCCGATGCCGTGGCCAAGGCCGCCATCGAGACAGGTGTGGCGACCCTGCCGTATCCAAAGAACTACCCGCTCAAGAGCGTGGATGATGTGTTCAACGGCTAAGCCGTTGTAGCGTCAAATAAAAAGCCCCGGCTCTGTGAGTCGGGGCTTTTTTGTGCCGGTTTTGTATGAGCACCGCAGATCCCTGTGGGAGCCGAGCTTGCTCGCGATTGCAGTCTGGCATTCAACATCGAGGCAAGCTGACCCGCCGCCATCGCGAGCAAGCTCGGCTCCCACATTGGTTCGGTGGTGGACGTTGATTGTGCGACCGCCACAAATCCCTCTGTGGGAGCGAGCTTGCTCGCGATGACTATCTTCAATTCATCCCAGGCCTCTCAGCCCAACGCTCGAGCCTCAATCCAACCCTGTGGCGAGGGAGCTTGCTCCCGCTCGGCTGCGTAGCAGTCGCAAACCGGGCAATGCGGTCGGTCTATAAACATGCAGGGCCTGCTGCGCAGGCCAGCGGGAGCGAGCTCCCTCGCCACGGGTTTTGGGTTGCCTGGGCTGCCGCCATCGCGAGCAAGCTCGGCTCCCACATTGGTTCGGTGGTGGACGTTGATTGTGCGACCGCCACAAATCCCTCTGTGGGAGCGAGCTT